>NZ_JBNUPG010000001.1:0-188145 GCF_050409545.1 Facklamia sp. P12932
GCTAAGACATAAGCATGCCATTTTAGAAGCACCTTGTGTAACATATGTTTGACAACTCTAGAAAAAATCACTAAGACTAGTCATAAAACACTGGTATTGTGAGCTGGTTTTTGATATGATAATTTATGTGTAAAAATTTACAGCAAATCTAGCATTCTATATGCAATAAGTTATAAAGGAGCTCTTATATATGGCAATTAGTGCAGAATTAAGAACAAAGACAGGTACCGGTGCTTCTAAACAAGCACGTCGTGAAGGTAAAATTCCAGTAGTTTTATATGGGCAAAAATTAGAAGCAACTTCTTTATTAGTTGATCGTCGCGAATTCGAATCACTTCTAAAAAAAGAAGGATCTAACGCGGTTTTTGATTTAAACTACGACGGTAAAACGCAAAAAGTAATCTTGAAAGACTTTTCTAAAGCAGCTTTAAAAGATATTTTCTATTCAGTTGACCTAGAAGCTATCTCTGCTGATCAGAAGATTATTGTTGAAGTTCCATTAAGCATTATTAACGAAGAAACAGTTAAAATTGGCATTGTGGAACAAACACTTAATACAGTGGAAATCGAAACTAAACCAGACACTATTCCGAACTCATTTGAAATTGATGTTACTGGAATGGAAATTGGTGACACTAAGACAATTGCTGACTTAGCAGTTCCAGCAGGCGTTGAAATCTTAGAAGATTCAACTGAAACAATCGTTTCAGTTTCTGCTCCAACAGAAGAACCAGAAGAAGAGGAAGAAACTGAAGTGATAGAACCTGAAGTAATTGGTGCTAAAGACGAAGAAGAAGAGTAAAAATTTGTATTATGAAGCACTGTAAACGCTTGTCGTTTATGGTGCTTTTTTTAGATAGGAGTTGAACAAACTGATCTCAAAAGAAGAGGCTATTAAAGTCAAATCCATTTTAAAAAAATCGCTGAAAGACTTAGGAGTGGATAAGATCGGTTTTACGACAGCGGAACCTTTTGACCATTTAGAGGAAAGTTTAAGAGAGCAAAAGGCGAAAGGACATACCACTGGTTTTGAACATCCTATCATTGAGGAGAGAATCTATCCTGAAAAAATCTTTGAAGGGGCCCAATCAATTATTTCGATTGCTTTGGCTTATCCTAGTAACTTTAGAAAGGAACCAGCTTCTAATAAAGAAGAACGTCGTGGTAGTTTTGCTCGTGCTTCTTGGGGGGAAGACTACCATCATATTTTATTAGAACGTATGCAAAGGGTTATTGATCTTATCCAAGCAGAAATTCCTGATGCTCGTTTTAAACCGATGGTTGATACGGGGGAATTGATTGATGTGGTTGTGGCTGAAAGAGCTGGATTAGGCTTTATAGGTCGTAATGGTTTGCTGGTCACTAAAGAATTTGGCAGTTACGTTTATTTAGGTGAAATTATCACGAACATTCCTTTTATGCCAGATAAAAGGGTTACATATGGTTGTGGCGATTGTTATCGTTGTGTGACAGCCTGTCCTACTCAAGCTCTTTTTGGTGACGGTAAGATGAATGCGCAGAAATGTTTATCCTATCAGACTCAAACCAAAGGACATTTAGCTGAAGACTATCGCCGAAAAATGACTCATGTCATTTATGGCTGTGATATTTGTCAGATTTCATGTCCTTATAACAAGGGCATTGATTTTCATCTTCATCCTGAAATGGAGCCTATCCAAGACGAAGTAAAACCAATATTAAAGAATATGTTATCACTTAGCAATAGAGCCTTTAAACGACAATTTGGACATTTAGCGGGGTCTTGGCGAGGCAAGAAGCCCTTGCAAAGAAATGCAATTATCGCTTTGGCTAATTATCGGGACCGAACAGCCTTGCCGCATCTGCTTGAATTAATTGAAAAAGATCCACGACCAGTGATTCGAGCAACTGCTGCCTATGCTGTTAGTGTAATCCAAAGAGATAAAAATCAAGCGATAATTAGTATGATTTATGACCAACTGCAGAAGGAATCTGAACCAGAAACCATCAAAGAAATGAAAAAAGCTATTGAACGTCTCAAAAATAAAAAAGAGTTAAAGTCTAAAAGGAGTTAAACGATGAAAAACCATATCGTACTTTATGAGCCCCTAATGCCAGCTAATACTGGCAATATTTCGAGAACTTGCGCAGGAACTAATACTAGTTTACATTTGATTGAACCGCTTGGTTTTTCTACTGAGGATAAAATGCTTAAACGAGCAGGGCTAGATTATTGGGAGCATGTCGACATTACTTACCATGACAGTTTACCAGCCTTTATGAAGTTTTTAGGTAATCGTAAATTGTACTTGATTTCTAAATTTGCACCAAGAGTTTATAGCGAAGCTAATTTAGCTGATTCAACGATTGATGAGCAGTTTTTTATCTTTGGTAAGGAAACGACTGGGCTACCTGAAGATTTTATGCAAGCTCATAAAGATCAATCTTTAAGAATCCCGATGAATGATCAGCATATTCGTTCTTTAAATTTATCTAATACGGCTAATATTATTATTTATGAAGCTCTAAGACAACAGAACTATGAAGGATTGGAAGCCATACATCATTATCGTGATACTGAAAAGGCTCAAAGACTTAAATGGTAATAGCTTGACAAATAAAATCTATTTAATATAATAAATTTAATAGTTAGTACGAATAGTATCTGAAATAAGGGTCAAGCAGAAAGTTAGCGGTTGATGAGAGCTAATCACTTATTCAGTGAATCCACGTATTCATTCTGCTTTATGAAAGCTAAGCATAAATAAAGCCGGTCATCGCCGTTATGATACAAGTGTAAGAATTTAAATCAATTCTTAAAAACGGGTGGTACCGCGGAACAAGAGACCTTTTCGTCCCAAATAGACGGAGGTCTCTTTTTTATTACATAAAGGAGGAATTAAGATGTTAGATAGGCGCTATTTGAGAAACCATATGGATGAAGTAGTTGAGCAATTAAGTCATCGCGGAGTAAAAACAGAAATTTTAAATGAATTTAAAGAGTTGGATAAAAAAAGAAGAGCTCTATTAACTCAAGTAGAAGAGAAAAAAGGGGTCCGTAATAAAGTTTCGCAAGAAATTGCCACTATTAAGCGCAATAAAGGAAATGTGGATGAACAGATTCAAGCCATGCAAGTTATAGGGCAAGAAATAGCTGAATTAGATGAGACTTTAAATCAGCTAGACATTGCTTTGGCTCAAATTGAACATGGATTACCTAATTTACCTCATGAATCAGTACCAATAGGTGAAGATGAAGAAGATAATGTTGAAAATCGCCGTTGGGGTCAGATTACAGACTTTGATTTCGAACCTTTAAATCATTGGGATATTGCAGAGAATTTAGGCATTCTTGATTTTGAACGAGCAGGCAAAGTATCAGGTTCACGCTTTGTATTCTATAAGGGGTTAGGCGCAAGGTTGGAGCGCGCTATTTATAACTTTATGTTAGATACTCATACGGCTAGAAATGGTTATACCGAAGTTATACCGCCTTATATAGTTAATGAAAAGTCAATGTTTGGAACAGGACAATATCCTAAATTTAAAGAAGATACTTTTGAGTTGAGTGATGATCGTCAATTTGTCTTAATCCCAACAGCGGAAGTTCCTCTAACCAACTACTATCGAGATGAAGTAATTGCAATGGAAGAGTTACCGGTCAAATTTACCGCCATGTCTCCATCATTTAGATCAGAAGCCGGATCAGCCGGTCGTGATACTAGAGGTCTGATTCGTATGCACCAATTTCATAAGGTTGAAATGGTTAAATTTGCCCATCCAGAAAGTTCTTATGAAGAATTAGAATTTATGGTCAAAGATGCTGAAGGTATCTTACAAGCTTTAAAACTACCTTATCGGGTAATCACCCTTTGTACTGGAGATATGGGCTTTTCAGCCGCTAAAACATATGATATTGAAGTTTGGGTTCCAGCTCAAGATACCTATCGAGAAATATCTTCTTGCTCTAACACAGAAGCTTTCCAAGCGCGACGCGCCATGATTCGTTACCGCAACGCTGAAGGCAAGTTGAATTATGTTCACACCTTGAATGGATCTGGCTTAGCTGTTGGTCGAACAGTTGTAGCCATCCTAGAAAACTACCAGCAAGCGGACGGCAGTGTTAAAATTCCAGAAGTATTGGTACCTTATATGGGTGGAGTGACTGAAATTACCAAAGAGAATGCAATGGGATAATATACAAAGCTTTTCTTAAATTTTTTTAAGGAAAGCTTTTTGTATAAGTATTTAGAGTGTGAAATTTGAATTTTAAAAAAAGATATGCTTTAATTAAAGTAACTTATTAAGAGGAGTGTTACATTTGAACAATTTCTAAGAAAGCAGCATGAGTAGAAGTGACTTCTATTTAGTGTGAACTTTTTTAGAAAGTATCAAATGTTACATAGGGGATACTTCTATTCTATTCTAAGCTGCTAATAATGGATTTTTGGCACAAGAGTAGAAAGGAGTTTTTTTATGTTACAGGTAAATAGTCTAAGCTTATACCATCGTAAGGATTTCGTTAAAATTATTGATGACTTGTCTTTTATTATTCATCCCGGCGAAAAAGTAGCGATTATTGGCGAAGAAGGTAATGGGAAATCGACTATCTTAAAGTGGTTAATGAATGATGAATCACTTAGTAACTATCTAATTATTAAAGGCGAAAAAATTAATTCTTTCAGTCAAATGGCATACCTCCCTCAACAAATGAAGGAGGAAGATCTTAGTTTAAGTATTGAAAAGTTCTTTTTCGCAAAGGTAGATCCCTTTTTAATGGATTATAATAAAATAATCAAATTTGGAATGAAAATAGGTTTTGATTGGGAGCGACTACATTCTGAACAAATAGTGAGATCCCTCTCAGGTGGTGAAAAAATAAAACTATCACTGTTAAGAATAGCAGCTCAGCAAGCGGATTTAGTTCTACTAGATGAACCATCTAATGATTTAGATATTGATTCAATAAGGTATTTAGAAAAATTTATTAGCGAAAGTAAACAAGCAATATTATTTGTTTCACATGATGAATCGCTACTACAATCAACAGCCACTTCGATTATTCATTTAGAGCGATTGTTGCATAGAAAAGACCCATGTCATACAGTTTCGAAATTAGCTTATAAGGACTATCTTCTATATCGTGATAAGAGGATCGCGAGTCAGCAAAAAGACTTTGAGCAAAATGAAAGAATATATGCTAAAAAGTTTGCTCGTCAACAAAGGCTTGAGTCAGCTTTGCATCATCGTTTAAATCATACTAAGGATTCAGCAAGCGGACGACTACTAGCGAAAAAGATGAAGACCGTTAAGTCATTGGGCAAAAGACTTGAACGCGAACATCAACAAGGAAGTCAGCAAGTGATAATTGAAGACCCAATTAAGATATTTTTTAACCACTCCATTCCAATTGCTGATTCGCGCAAGATTATGGAGGTAAGCAATCTTAATTTAAAGGTTGAAGGTCGTTTACTAGCACCAAACATTAATCTAACGGTTCAAGGACAGGATAAAATAGGAATTGTGGGAGCCAATGGGGTGGGCAAATCAACGCTTTTAAAGCATATGTGGCTTTTATTCAATCAAGATGGTGATAGAGAAGGAATTATACCTGCCTATATGCCTCAAAATCATAGTGAATTCGTTGATACGAATTTGACACCGATTCAATTACTTGCTAAGGAAGGAAGCAGCGAAGAATTAACACAAATAATGACTTTTTTGGCCAGTATGAATTTTCTTCCTGAGGAAATGTCTCACCCTATCAATGAATTATCAGGAGGACAAAAAGCAAAATTATTATTTTTAAAAATGGATTTGATGAGAGCGAATCTTCTTTTCTTAGATGAGCCGACGCGAAATTTTTCTCCGAATTCACAACCAAAAATACGGAAAGTTTTAAGCGAATTTCCAGGAACTATTATTAGCGTTTCCCATGATCGTTTATATTTAAAAGAGGTATGTCATCAACTGTATCTACTTAAACCAGAGGGTCTTAAACTTATTGATTAAATTCAAACGTTTATGAATTTAGTTAATGAGTAGTTTTAAAGCCGAAGTCCAAGCGTGAGACCGAAAGTCTAGCTTTTGGGCTTCCATTGGCTTTGAGTATGATGGACCAACTTAAAAAAATATTATTTATGCGAATCAAAAGAAGATAAAAACAATCATAAAATTGAAATAAAAATAAGTCCTTATACGTAAACAAGTTAGAAGTATATATTTTGTATCTTAAAGCCTGATCTGGCTGAGCCCGATTTGCTTATCGCCAATCACTTCAAGCTGCTTAGAAAACAATAAAATAAGAAAGACAAGCACATATAACATGTACGCATCTTTCTGGTCCAACTTCTTGGGGTCACTATAGGGTCAACTCTTATTTCTTTTAGATTACTTAAATAAATAATACAAAATGACAACGGCACCCAAAATAATACGGTAGTAACCGAAAGGTTTAAAGTCATTCGTTTTGATGAATTTAAGAAGTGAACGGATGACGATTAAGGAAACAAGAAAGGCAACAAACATACCTACCAAGAGGTAAACAAGTTCAGCACTAGTAAAAGCAAAGCCAAAGTCTTTTAACTTAACTAAAGAAGCTCCGAACATAACAGGTATTGACATAAAGAAAGAAAACTCTGTCGCAACTGTTCTTTCCATTCCTAATAAAAGTCCACCGAGGATGGTTGACCCCGACCGTGAAGTACCTGGAATTAAAGACAAGGCCTGAAATAGACCGGTTTTAAAAGCCGTAGGGAAAGAAATCTTTTTAAGAGTATTAACTTGTTTAGCATGACGAGCTGGCTTTTTATTTTCAATCCACAAGAAAGCAAAACCATAAATGATTAAGGCAGCAGCGACCACATAAGGAGTATTAAAATACTCTTCCATGTAATCATTGATCAATAGGCCCAGAACTCCTGCTGGCAGGGTAGCAAAAGCAACTTTAAACCAAATTACCCAGATATTTTTTCTTTCTTGGCTAGACTTTTTAAAATCCAAAGGGTTAAGTTTATTAAAATAAAGGACGACTACAGCTAAAATTGAACCAAATTGTACAACAGTTCGAAACATTTCAACAAAATTTGGATTGAGATTTAATTGAATAAATTCCTCAACTAAAATTAAGTGTCCAGTTGAAGAAATGGGTAACCACTCTGTAATTCCTTGAACAATACTTAAGAAAATAATTTTTAATAATTCCATCCATTCTAGGTTTTGCACTATATATCACCTCGTGATCTTTTTCTCGCTTATTATAGCTAACAATTAAACAAATGTCACTATGTGGTCAATTCTTAAAATAGGAGTCTGTGAAGAAATATGATAAAATGAAGTCAAGAGGAGGAATAAAATGTTTGGGTTATTTAAGAAAAAAGCTAAAAAAATCAGCCTACATGCTGTCTGTGATGGTCAAATAATTCCTTTAGAAGAAGTCAACGATCAAGTTTTTTCTCAGAAAATGATGGGAGATGGCTACGCTATTCAACCGAGTCAATCAACCATCTACTCACCAGTTCAGGGTAAATTAATGAATGTTTTTCCGACTAAACATGCGATGGGAATACAAATAGAAAATTTAGAATTACTACTTCATATGGGATTAGATACGGTGGAATTAGAAGGTAAGCCTTTTAATACTTTGGTTAATGAAGGGGATAACTTAACACCAACCACTGCTGTTTCAGAAGTTGATTATCAAGAAATTGAAGCAGCAGGTAAGGATAATGTGATGTTAGTTATCTTTGTTAATGGTTCAGAGGTCATCGATGAGTTTAAGATTACTGCTAGCGGTTCAGTTACTAAAGGACAAGAAATTGGGTATGTGACATTAAGGTAAAAGGTTATCAAAAAAATGATTAGCAAATTCTATTGAATCTGCTAATCATTTTGATTTTTAACTAATCACTAACTTTTTGAATATATTTTTTAATGAAATTTACTTATTATTTAATGCTAATATACAAACGCATTCAGGAGCATAAGCTTTTGTATCGGTTAAAGAAATTGTTCCACTTGCAGAATTTCTCTTAAATAAAGTGAGGTAATCAGAATCTTGATGAGCCACAATCAAATATTTTTCATCATGCGATAAGCAGAAATCTCTTGGAACTTTTCCATATGATGAAATACTCTGTAGAAGGCTTAACTTACCGCTAGTTTTATCCACTCCAAAGAGGGTAATTTGATCTTGATAGCGTGTCGAAACATATAAAAAGTTACCATCTTTTGAAATTCTAATTGCAGCTCCGGTGGCTTCTGGGTGACTATCGGTTGGAATATTATGATAACTTTCAATAATCTCTAAATGGCCATTTTGTTTTAGATGACATAAAATCGTGGTATTATTCAGCTCACCAATAATGTAGATAAATTTCTGATTAGGATGGATTGCTAAATGCCGTGGACCGGTTCCAGCTGGAATATTTAAAGATTGCTCAAGATGGGAGATTGAGCCATTCTCAGCTAAGGAATATACATAAATTTTATCACTACCCAAATCACAAACATAAAGAAACTTATCTTGATTGAAAGTAGAGGTAAAGTGGATACGAGACTGAGTTTGATTAGGATGGACAGATGAACCATCGTGGGTAACAGTCTGTATATGTTTTATTTCATCATCATTTAAGTGATAGATTTCTATAGTGCCTTCATGATAGTTTGATAGGTAGAGGACTTTTTTAGAATCTAAATAGAAAAGATGACATCCTGCTGCTTTGGTGTGATAAAAATAATTTTTTTTAATCCAGGTATCATTATGCTTTTTTTTGTATACTGCCACTCCTGAAAAAGGTTCTTCTTTTTCAATTGTAAATAAATAGCGATTATCTTTTGAGAGGGCAAGATAGGTGGGGTTTTGAATTGTATCGATTAACTCTCTTTCTGTGAAAGTTTCTTTTTGAGAATCAAAAGTGATCGATGTTAATCCTTCATTAACTCGACGGGTATAACCACCTAAAAAATATTTTTCTTTCATAAGATGGACTCCTTTCTTCTTCAAAAGTATTATAGCATAAGGGTAGATTTATATCGTAGTTAAGCCAATCATTTTAATTCTATTTGTGGTATGATTGAGATGAATTCATATAGGATAGGAGGGTATTGATGCGAAAATTAAATCAGTTTTTATTTAAGTCAGAATTCTTGAATGATCGCAATGTTATTCGGCTATTAAAATTTATTTTAATTGTCTTGGCAATCTATGCTTTTACACAAATTTCTTATTTATTTCAACCACTCTTTGATTTCTTGAACTTCTTTGCCTTTCCTTTCATTGGAACGGGCATTATGTACTATCTGTTCTCGCCCTTAGTGGTTAAACTCTCTAGACGCGGTGTAAACCGTCATTTATCAATATGGTTAATTTTTATTGGCCTCTCATTATTAGTAACTTGGGGTGTAGCTACACTCGTGCCGATAGTACAAAGTCAGACGCGCTCATTTATTAATGATTTACCTAAATATGTAGCAGGAATTCAAGATGTTTTTAACAAGCTTCCTTTACTACCTGATTTTAATGAAGTCTTTCCTAATCTGGCTAATCAAGAGGGGAGTGTTGATTTAAACGGACTTATCCAGCAAATTCAACCGCTAATTACATCGACTTTTGGTGGATTAGGTAGCGTGATAGGTACGGTTTCAACGGTTGTAACCGGCTTAGTTACTATTCCTGTCTTACTTTATTATCTTTTATTAGAAGGTTATAAGCTATTCCCTAAAATACTTTATTATATTCCTGATCGCTATAGAGAAACGACTAAGACTATGATTTATCAATCTCACTATCAGATTGGTCAATATATTCGTGGCCAAATTATTGTTGCAATTATTGTGGGCATGATTTTCGCTGCTGGTTTTTCCATTATAGGCCTAGACTATGCGATTACTTTAGGAGTACTTGCTACTTTTCTTAATGTCATTCCCTATATTGGGTCAGTCATTGCCGCTATTCCTGCCATAATTATTGGTTTAATTGCCTCTCCTTTTATGTTAATAAAGGTCTTATTGGTTATAGGGATTGAGGCTTTAGTTGAAGGAAGACTTATTCAACCGCAAATTCTTAGCTCGAATTTAAAAATCCATCCAGTTACAATTTTAATTGTTCTGTTAGGAGCGGGGCGCATATTTGGTGTAACGGGTGTGATTCTAGGTGTTCCTGCTTTTGCAGTACTTAAAGTGATCGTAACAGAACTATATCGTATTTACCGCAAACACTCTAATTTATATGGTGATGATTTAAAGAACCAATCGCTTTCTAAAGAAACTTTAATTGATATGTGTTTGGTTGAAGATGGGCAGGATGGTTTTGCTGCAGAAGATCAAGTTGATAAATTACTAAATTCCAATCAATTATTAAAATAAAATTAGTTCTTGGTTTTCTATGGAAAAATCATGAATTTATCTTTATAATAATTAAGTGTCAAGGTGAGATAGTACGCCAGTCAAGCAAGAGTATCCTTTGGATGCTCTTAATTTTATGTGAAGGATTTGTTAAGATGGGTGTAATTATTAATGGTATCGTAATCGTTATATGTAGTTTAATCGGTATGGGTTTAAAGGCAGGAATCCCTGTAAAAATCCATGAGCGATTGATGCATGGTATTGCTTTATGCGTGCTCGCAATTGGAATTGATGGTACCTTAGCTGGAGAAAATACGATTGTTATGATTTTGTCAATTGTTGTAGGAGCAATGATTGGGGAATCAATTGATATTGATCAAAAGGTAACTTATGGGATTTCATTAATTGAAAAAAAAATATCAAAACCAGGATCTGATAGTCAGTTAGGGCAAGGTTTTATTTCAGCAGCAATGATCTTTTGTATTGGTTCAATGTCTATTTTAGGATCTTTAGAAAGTGGATTAACCGGTGATAATACCACGCTCTATACCAAGTCTATCTTAGATGGCATTACCGCCATTCTATTGAGTTCATCTTTGGGAGCAGGTGTTTTACTATCGGCAATTCCAGTAATAATCATCCAAGGCTTATTAGTAATCTTAGCAGGCTTTTTAGCTCCTATTTTATCAGTAGCAGTGGTAAATGAGATTATTGCAGTAGGGTCACTATTATTGATTGGCTTAGGCATGAATATTTTAAATATTACTGAATTAAAGATTTTAAATTATACACCGGCAATCTTTTTACCCCCTATTTTCTTGACGCTATTATCTTTATTCTAATTAGGAATACTATTCTATGGAGGTATAATAATATGAAGAAAATTGTTGGCATCGTTGGAAATAATTCTATGGAATCTACCAATCGTAAGTTATTACAATTTATTCAAAAACATTTTCAAGATAGAGCGAATATCGAATTACTTGAAGTTCGAGGCCTGCCAATCTTTAATAAACCAGCGGATGGAAAATTACCTGAGGTAATCATTGAAATGGCTGAAAAAATTGAGGCAGCCGATGGAGTGGTTATTGCTACTGCAGAGTACGATCATTCTATTCCAGCCGCTTTGACGAACGCTTTATCTTGGTTATCTTATAATATATTTCCTTTTGTGGATAAACCTTTAATGATTGTGGGAACTTCCTATGGTGTTTTAGGGACTTCTAGAGCCCAACAACACCTGCGTTCAATTATGAATGCACCAGTTATTCGTGCAATGCTTATGCCTGGTTGTGAATTTTTAATGGGGAACTCTTTAGAGGCTTTTGATAAAGAAGGGAATTTAGTTTTCCCAGATAAGGTCAATCAGTTAGAAGCTTATTTTAATGATTTTCTTCAATTTATTGGTGTCACAGAACTATTACAAGAAAGGCATCAAGCAAATGTGGATGAAGCTCGCAAGTTCTATCATCAACAGTTCGAAGCTAAAGAGTAAGGGGGGATAATATGAAATTAGTAGGAATCGTAGGCTCTAATGCAGAATTTTCGTCTAATCGTTTATTATTACAGTATATAAAGCGGCACTTTGCTGAATATTTTGAATTAGAAATTCTTGAAATTAACCAAATTCCGATGTTTGATGCTAGTAATGATCAAACAGATCATCCGGCGATTCAGTTATTAAATAAAAAAATACTTCAAGCGGATGGTATATTAATAGCCACCCCAGAACATATCCATACTGTTCCACCTGCTTTAAAATCTACAATTGAATGGCTATCTTATAAAGTTACACCTTTTATTCATAAGCCTGTGTATGTTATTGGAGCATCCTATTTGGAACAAGGGACCTCGCGTGCTCAATTACATATGGATCAAATTTTGGAGTCTCCTAGAGTGGATGCTTATGTCTTCCCTGGAAATGAATTTTTACTAGGTGGTGCTAAAAATAAATTTGATGCTGAAGGGAACATTACCGACCCTAAAACAGTTGACCATTTAGAAAAATGTATAGCTAAATTTATTCGCTATGTAAAATTAATCAATCAACTGGAAAATATTCCTGAAACTACAATTGACTAGATAAATGCCCCTCGCATTGACTATAAAAAAGCTGTCGATAAAAATCGGCAGCTTTTTCTTAATGACAATATTTTTTGCTTAACTTTTTAGCTTTTTGTGTGTTAGCAAAATGGAGTTTAGCTGTTTGATTGAGACTTTCAATCCCATAGCGGTCGATTAATTTTGATGCATAAAGATCAACATTTCTGCCTGCCCCTGAAGGTAGTTTGCCGCCAAAAGTTTCACCGAGCGAATGAAGTTTTTTAACAAAGGCATCTCTTGCAATAATGGAAGCACAAGCAACGGCCAGATGAATAGATTCGGCCCTTTTAGCAAAATAGACATGGGCGCGATAAACTTCCTTTTCGTTTTTTAAGTGTTGGTAATAATTCTTTTCTGACGTAAATTGATCAATTATTACTCCATCAAGTTGCTTTTTCTGTTCAGGAGATAGTTTTTTATATAGTTCTTTAATAGTAAAGTTATGTAATCTCGCCTTAAGTCCGTTAGCATTATATTTTTTAATCATTTGATTGTATTTTTGTGGATTAGCAATTGTTAAATGATAATCAACTGAGTGTATGAGATTAGCCGCAATGCTTTCGATTTCATGATCAGATAAATTTTTAGAATCTTTTACGCCAAGTTCTTTAATTAATTCTTGTTTTTCAAAAGGAAGATAGACTGCACATACAGTCAAGGGTCCAAAGTAAGATCCGTTTCCCACTTCATCCGACCCAATTAAATTCTTAAATTGAATCCGGTCAGGTAAATGAGTGTTGTTTTCGAGAAAATTCGTGTGGATTGATTGAGGCAAGTCTTTAGCCCATATTCGCGCTTCTTCTTCAGCTGCTTTTCCTTGAAAGAGGACTTTGCCAGATTTATAAGCTGTAATGGTTACATAAGCTAATTTAGCTCTAAAGAGGCTATAGGGAACGGGGTCAATTAAGTGTCTTTGGTAATTTTCTTCCATAACTTTAAGAGTTGCTGGGTTTACTTCGAGAGTGACGCTGTTCATTTATATCCCACCTTTTATGAATTGGCTATCATAATTATCAGTTTACCATCTTCTTTAATATTCGTATAGGAAAGGTGCATTATAGAGGGACTTTTGGTAAAATAGTGGGAGAATCAAGCTTAAAGAGGAGATTACATGGAAGAGAAGAACCGTTATAAGGCATTGATTGAAGGCAGAGTCTATACCATTGTGGGTCATCGTTCGAGAGAGCACATGGATGCAGTTGTTCAATTACTGACTCAACAATTACAACAATTAAAAGAACTTGATCCCAATTTGACTCAAGAAGATCGCGCTATTTTGATGGCAATTAATGCTATTTCAGACCAGATTACAAAAGAAGAAAAAATTGCAGCGCTAGAGAAAAGACTAGGCTTAGGCTAATTTTTAAAGAAATAGAATGATTATGAATTTTTTGAACAGGACTAATGAGGAAATCATTAGAGGGGGTACTTTATGTTAAGTGTTATTGTAATTTTAATTTTGGCCTTCGCCTTTTACTCTGGCTATCGGTCAGGAATGATTATGCAGATTGTAAGATTGTTAGGTTATATTATTACCTATATCATTGCTACACAATATTTTGATGTTTTGAGCAAGTGGGTGGAGATGATTATACCATTTCCAGCTGTCCAACCAGATAGTCAACTCGCTCTATATACGGAAGCTCAAACTTTTCTACTCGATCAAACTTTCTATAAATTGATTACTTTTCTAATTATCTGGTTAATCGGCTGGTTGTTAACGAATGTATTATCCATTTTATTTACCAAAGTAACTTATTATAGTGTTTTAAATATTAGTAATCGGTTAATTGGTGGTGTACTCAATTTCGCTGTTGTCTATTTTATCGTATTTATGGTTTTATACTTATTATCGTTAATTCCTATAGAATTTATCCAACAGCAATTTGTTAACAACCCATTGATTTTTAGAATGGTGGATTCCACGCCTATTTTGACCGACTTTGTAGGGAAGTTTGGCTTGGGATCCTAATGATTATTAATAGGAAAGGGGGAATCTTTGATGACTAATAGTAAAACTTTGGAGAAATTAGAGTATCATAAAATTATTCAGCAAGTCTCCCACTTTGCAAATACCGAGATGGCTAAATCTAAGATTCTCAAAATGCAGCCATCCACCGATTTGGAAACAATTCAAAAATGGCAAGAGGAAGTGGAAGAAAATTTAGCAATTCTTCAACAAGGTAAGAACATACCTATTCCTCGCTTAGTAGCGTTAAGTATGGCCTTTAGACGGCTGGAGATTTCAGCTGCTTTAAACCCTAAGGAGTTAGGACAAATTGGCCGCCTATTGACTACTACCAATCAAGTAACACAATTTTTTGCTGATTTAGAAGCTGAAGAAAAAATCTATCCTTCATTGAAGTATTGGGTGGATCAATGCGTGAGTCTTCCACAAGTTATCAAAGAAATACAATCAACGGTAAGTGATGAGGGGGCGGTTTTAAATTCCGCATCCACTCAATTGGCAGCTATTAGAAAAAATCAAAGTCAAACAGAAAATCAAATCCGCAACCAACTGAATCAATTACTAAAAACTAAAGGGAATCAGTTGAGCGATCGCTTAATAACTATCAGGAACGATCGTTATGTTCTACCCGTTAAGGCGGAGTATAAAGGTCAATTTGGTGGTACCATTCATGATCAGTCAGCAACTGGTCAGACAGTCTTTATGGAACCGAAGGTTGTTGTGGAGTTAAATAATCGCTTAGCCCAATTGGAGATAGATGAGCGTACCGAAATTGAAAGAATTCTTCTTGAAATATCTTTAATGATTGCGCCTTATGTTGAAGAAATTAAACATAATCAATCCATGATTGCCCAATTAGATTTTATTCAATCTAAAGCTGAGTATGCTAAAGCGATTAAGGCGACAAAGCCTGTTTTTTCAATTGATAACCAAGTAGCTCTATGGCAAGCCAGACATCCTTTAATTGATTCGGACGATATTGTAGCAAATGATATATTAATTGGTGAAAACTATCATATTCTCTTAATCACAGGTCCTAACACCGGTGGTAAGACGATTATTTTAAAAACGATTGGTCTCATTCAATTAATGGGACAATCAGGACTTCATGTTCCTTGCGATTCTGGTTCTCAATTAGGCGTTTTCCAATCGATTTATGCTGATATTGGAGATGAGCAGTCCATTGAGCAGTCTCTTTCTACCTTCTCCAGTCATATGACGAATATTGTGAATATAGTCGAAGAAGCAGACTATCAATCCCTCGTTTTATTTGATGAACTCGGTTCTGGAACTGATCCGCAAGAAGGTGCAGCCTTAGCTATTTCTATTTTAGATTATTTAAGGAAAGTAGGGGCTACTGTTTTAGCAACAACTCATTATCCGGAATTAAAAGTTTATGCCCATGAACGAGCAAAAACAATTAATGCCTCTATGGAATTTGATGTTCAGACCTTATCGCCAACTTATCGCTTAATGATAGGTGTACCTGGTCGGTCCAATGCTATTGAAATCTCAAGAAGATTAGGCTTGAGACAAGATATATTAGAGGGGGCTCAAGAAGGAATTTCACAAGATAGTCAATCTTTGAACGAAATGGTTGCTAAATTAGAGCGTGAAAGAAGAGAAAGTGAGCTAAAAAATAAAGAAGCTCAAGCTTTCTTAGAAAAAGCAGAACTCTTATGGCAAGATTTACGAACTGAATATGACCGCTATCTTGAGCAAAAGCATGACTTAGTTGAAAAAGCTAAGCGTCAGACTAATGAGAAAGTGGAACAAGCTCAAAAAGAGGCCGAAGAATTGCTGCAAGAAATTCGAGACTTACAGTTAGTCCAAGGACAAAATCAAACCATTAAAGAACATGTTTTAATCGACAAGAAAAAGGCTTTTGATCAATTAAAACAACCAGAAAACTTGAAAAAGAATAAAGTCTTAAAACGGGTTAAAAAGTCTAAAAAGATTCAGGTGGGCGATGATGTCGAGGTCTTATCCTATGGACAAAGAGGAACTGTGCTTGAACAAGTTGAAAAAAATGAGTATGTTGTTCAAATGGGCATTATTAAGATGAAGATTGCGGCTGACGAGCTAAAACCGATTGGTAAGGTTGAGCCTAAGCAGAAGGTTAATGTACAAAGGCAAGCTGGATCTAAGGTAAAAACGACTTTAGATATACGTGGTTTGAGGTACGAAGAAGCGATGAGTAAGTTGAAACAGTATTTAGACCAAGCTCTTCTATCCAACCATTCACTGGTCACCATTATCCATGGTAAGGGTACAGGAGCATTGAGACAGGGTGTCAAAGATCAATTAAGCAATCATCCTCATGTCGATCACTTCGAATACTCCCCACCAAACGCTGGAGGAGATGGTTCAACAAGGGTTTACTTCGATTAGTTAGTAAGCATATAAATAGTCAAAGACCTTTTTGATGTGCTAAGATACATCTATCAACGTGATTAGTGAAAGGGGCTTTAAGATGGTTAAGGCAATTACAGATTCAGAATTTCAAACGAAAACAGCACAAGGAGTAAGCATTGTAGATTTTTGGGCACCATGGTGTGGACCGTGTCGCATGCAATCTCCAATTATTGATGAATTATCAGAAGAGATGGAAGGACAAGTAAATTTCTTCAAGATGAATGTCGATGAAGAAACTAAAATAGCCGGTGAATTCGGTATTATGTCCATTCCAACCATGGTTATAAAAAAAGATGGACAGGTTGTAGAAAAACTTGTCGGTTTTCATGATAAAGATCGTTTGACTGAGGTGCTTAAAAAGCATATTTAGAATAACTAAGAAAAGGGCCCAACTTCAGAAGCTGGGCCCTTTAAATTTTAAGATATAATCATATAATTTATTTGTGATGAAAAGAGCATGTGGTATAATAAAAAAACAAAGGAGGGATTTATTAATGAAAATTGGAGTACCTAGAGAATTGAAAGCAAATGAAGATCGTGTAGGACTCACCCCTAATAATATTAAAGAACTTGTTTCAGCTGGAAATGAGATAATTGTTGAAAAAGAGGCTGGATTGGGTTCAGGGTTTACTGATCATGAATATATTGATGCTGGAGCAAGTATCGTTGAAACAGCTGCAGAAGTTTGGAAAGCAGAAATGGTTATTAAAGTGAAAGAGCCAGTTAAAGAGGAATATGACTATTTTTATGAAGGACTCATTCTATTTACCTATTTACATCTTGCTCCTGAACTAGAATTAACACAAGCCTTGCTCGATAAGGGTGTGATTGGAGTAGCCTATGAAACGGTTGCCGATAAGGGGACACTTCCTTTATTAACACCCATGTCTGAAGTAGCCGGTCGAATGGCTGTTCAAATCGGAGCGCGTTTATTAGAAAAGAACCACGGTGGTCCAGGTATTTTATTTGGTGGTGTACCAGGTGTTCGTCGTGCCAATGTGACAGTGATTGGTGGAGGGGTTGTCGGTTTTAATACCGCTAAATTGGCTTACGGTTTAGGTGCTAATGTGACAATTCTTGATATTAATCCACAACGTTTGGCTGAGATTGAAAATATTCTTGGTAATGGTGTACAGACATTGATGTCGAATGAAACAAACATTCATAAAGCTGTGATCGATTCAGACGTAGTTGTCGGATCAGTTTTAATAGCTGGACGCCGTGCACCAGTTCTTGTTAAAGAAGAAACTATTCAAGAAATGAGACCAGGTTCCGTTTTAATTGATATTGCAGTTGACCAAGGTGGAAACTTTGAGACAACTAAACCAACTACTCATAAGGAACCGATTTTCCTTAAACATGATATTATTCATTATGCAGTGGCTAATATTCCAGGAGCTGTCCCAAGAACTTCCACCATTGCTTTGACCAATGCTACTTTACAATATGCTAAAGAAATTGCTAGGGCAGGCATTAAAGAAGCTGCCAAGCAAAATGATGCGATTTTATTAGGTATCAATACTTATCTTGGACATCTAACATCCATTGCCGTGGCTGAATCGCAAGACAGAGAGTTTTTTGATATTGAAACAGTTTTATAAACAAGATAAACCACTCACCCTAGCAGAGACAATGTCTCTGCTATTTTTTTAGTATGAATTATCTTTATTTATTTGCTTAAAAGAGGTACTATGATTATATAAATGTAGGGGGTTCTTATGTTTTCACTTAATCGCAATAATTATTCAAATACTATTTTAGTTGTTAATGATATTCCTGGTGCCGGAAGAGTAGCGGGTTCAATTAATTTGCCAGTTTTAGCTGCTGCCCAATTAGAAGCTACTATTTTGCCAACTTTAATCCTTTCTTCGCATGCTGGAGAAAAAGGGGATTTAGTTCGTTATTCCATGGGAAATGCTTATCAAGAAATGCTGCACCATTGGCAGCAAGTTGACTATCATTTTGATGCAATTTTAACGGGTTATTTTGCTGATACTCAGCAGATAGATGATTTGAAAACCTATCTTTTAAAAGAAAAAGAAATCAATCCAAACATTGCATTATATATGGATCCGATTATGGGGGACCATGGTCAGTTCTATGCTGGTTTTGATCAAGACGTCGCTCATCATTTGCGTGAATTAATACCGTATGCAGAATTAGTCATGCCCAATCTAACAGAAGCTTGTTTGATTTTAGGACGAGACTACAAAGAGGACTTCAGATTAAATGAGATTGCTGATATCGCCGATGAATTATTAACTTTAGGTTGTAAAAATGTCATTATTACAGGAGCTAAAGATGATCGAAGTGATAATAATCGCTTAGGTTTCTACTATGCCAGCCAATCGGGTGAAAAAGGACTTGTAGTTCACGAGTATTTTGATGGTTACATATTTGGAACTGGAGACACTGTTGCTTCAATCATTACTGCCAGTCGAATCGCTGGTGACAGCTTGAAAGACTCTGTTAGATTGACAGCAGATATTATTGAGAAAATGATTCCTTTTTCTATTAGTCAAAATGAAAGTAATGTGGGTCCTATTCATTTTGAGCCTTTTATAAAAGAAATTTCTACATATTTCAGTCAGAAAAAAGAAAGTGGGTTTTAAATTGATTATTAAAGATGTGACACCTGAAAAAACGATTAATAAAAAAGCCAACAAGCGTTCATTTAATCCAAACTATTTGTATGTATTATTAGCATTGGCTATCTTTGTTTATTATTATCTCACACTACCACCTATCCATTACGCTTCTTATCAAAGCTGGTTTTTTCTTCTATTAATTGTGGCCGGTGTTTTTGCCATCGAATTGATTAAAGATTCCAATCAGTGGTTCAAGCAGATCAAGAATAATCCTAATCAAGTTACTGAGATTAAATTCGGCAAATTGCCAAAGAAATACCGCTTGTTCTATTGGCCGGTTGTTATTGTCTTATTAGTAGGATTAATTGGGAAGTTTGTTTTTTCTCCTTTCTTTATGGCAAAAGATTATGGTCAAATGATCTCACCAGTCAATAAAGATTTCGAGACCACTTTTCCTGAAGTTAATATTGATAATGTGCCATTAGTGGATCGAGATACAGCAGTGCGCCTTGGAGATCGCTATTTAGGAGCTTTAACTGAGCTTGTTTCTCAATTTGAAGTATCGGATGAATATACCCAAATCAATATTGAAGCAGAACCCTACCGGGTAACTCCCTTGAAGTATGCAGGACTGTTTAAGTGGTTAAACAACTTTTCAGAAGGAATCCCACATTATCTTCAAGTTGATAATGTTACTGGAAAAGTGGAAGTAAAAACACCTGAAAAACCGATTAGATATTCTTATTCAGATCATTTCGGTCGGAATATTTCTAGACATTTAAGATTCAATTATCCATTCAGTATTTTTGAAAGCCCTGACTTTGAAATCGATGATGAGGGCAATCCTTATTATATAGCTACTAGCTATGGACGAAATTTCTTTCTTAATGAGCCAGAACCTAATGGATTAATTATTGTTAATGCGATGACAGGAGAACACCAAAAATACTCCATGGATGAGATCCCATCTTGGGTAGACCGCGTTTATTCTGCTGACTTAATCATGCACCAGTTAGACCAAAACGGTAAATATAAAAATGGTTTTTGGAACTCAGTTTTTGCCAAAGAAGGCGTAACAGAAACCTCCAAAGGTTATAATTATCTACCAATGAATGATGATATTTACCTCTATACTGGTATCACTTCTGTTGTATCAGATGAATCAAACATTGGCTTTGTATTAGTTAATCTAAGAACCAAAGAAGCTACTATGTACAATTTATCTGCTGCCGAAGAGTTCTCTGCTATGGCTTCAGCTGAAGGGTCTGTTCAAGAAAAAGGATATATTGCAACATTCCCTCTCTTGATTAACTTACAAGGCAATCCTATGTATATTTTAACTTTAAAAGACTCTTCCGGTCTTATTAAAAATTATAGCTTAGTAGATGTTCAAGATTATCAGAAAGTCTACATTGCTAGCAATATGACTCAGCTTATCCAAAAGTATGGGGAAGATAATCCTGTGGTTTTAGAGGCAATCAATGAGGACACATTAGAAAAAGTAACCGGAAAAGTTGAAAAAATCCAAGCTGTTATAAAAGAGGGGGAAACTTTCTATTATTTCATGTTAGATGGTAATGTTTATCAAGTGCCTGCAAAATTGAATGATTACCTACCATTTGTAGAAGAAGGACAAACAATCACGCTTAAATTAGATGATCGATCAAACATTCATTTAGTCGATTTGACGGAAATATTTGGCGACAAAGCGGCTCAAGAAGAAGTGATTCCAACCAGTGAAGATACTGATCCGCTGCTAGACAATGTGGAATAATCATAAAAAGTTAAGAGGAGGATATAATGTTAGAAGTAAAAAACCTATCCAAGAAATTTGGTAGTTTTCAAGCTGTAAAGAATGTTTCTTTTGACATTGAATCGGGAACGATTATGGGATTTATTGGTCCAAATGGATCAGGGAAAACAACTGTTTTTCGAATGATTTTAGATTTCTTAAATCCTGAACCTGGGGGACTAGTTACTTGGAATCAAAAGCCGATTAATAATCAATTATATGATTTAGTTGGTTACTTACCAGAAGAACGTGGTCTTTATGAAAAGATGACTATTGAAGAACAAATTGTCTATTTCGCTAGCCTTAGAGGAATGAAATACCTTGATATTATCACTCAAATAGATGAATGGATGGATAAATTTGCCGTAAAAGGTAAACGAAAAGATAAGATTAATACGCTTTCTAAAGGAAACCAGCAAAAAATACAATTGATTGCTACATTAATCCATCGACCTAAATTAGTTATTTTAGATGAGCCATTCTCTGGCCTAGATCCAGTCAATGCTGACCTTTTAAAACAAGGCATCTTAGAATTAAAAGAAGGTGGATCGAGCATTATCTTTTCTAGTCATAATATGGAAAATGTGTCACAAATATGTGATAAGTTAGCCATGATTCTTGATGGTGAGCAAGTTCTTTACGGTTCGATTAATGAAGTTAGAGAACAGTTTGGACGTATTCGTATTTATATTGAAAGTAAAAAGTGGAATGAAGCTAGCCTGCTAGAAATTGAAGGGGTAGATTCGGTAGTTCGTACCAGCCCTGATCATTACACCTTAAATCTTAGCGATGAATCATTTGGTCCTAGCATCTTCCAAACAATCACTCAAGGACAATTTATCCCAATGTTCTCTCAACAACCACCGACCTTAGAGGAAATATTTAAGTTGAAAGTAGGTGACCGAATTCATGAATAAAATGTGGCTTGTAGCAAAAGAGGTTTATCGGAAAAATGTGAAGTCTTGGGCTTTTTTCTGGATGATAGCAGGCCCCATTATTATGGGGTTGGTTATTTTAGCAATCGGTTATTTTATTTATCTTGATCAATCCAGCTCTTCAGTCGGCAATGTTGGAATTGTATCTGAAAATGCAGAGATTAATCAATTGATTGCTGCAATAGAAGATGAAAATGACTACCAATTTGACTTAAATGAAAAGCAAGCTGAAGAAGCCTTATTTGCAGAAGAAATTGATGGTTATTTAGTTGTTGAAGGCGAAAATGTAGATCTTAATGCTAAGTTCTATCGCCATAATTCAGGCAAGAATATTGCCACTTATAATATCGAAGAAGTACTTTCAGAATATCGCATTCAAAAACAAGCAGAAGCATTTAATTTAAAACAAGAAGAAGTGAATCAATTAAAAGATAGTGCTGTTGACATTGAAACTATTCGCATCCAACCAGACGATGATGGCGCTGTTACAGAGGTTTCAGAAAATGATCCAGTAACTGCCGCTAAAATTGGAGTGGCTTATGTAGTGTGTTTTGTGGTTTTAATGTTTATTATGAGTTACGTATCCATAGTCTCTCAAGAAATTGCGGCAGAGAAGGGCTCTAAAATCATGGAAATTATTCTCTCCAGTATCACCGCTACCCAGCATTTTTTAGGTAAGCTGATTGGAGTGGGCTTGGTAATTCTTACTCAATTAGTCATATATGGTATACTAGGAGTTATTATTTCCTATGTATCCGGCTTAGTATTAGCCCAATTTTTTGTAAACTCATCTGAAAATATGGAAAATATTCAAGCTGGCACACAAGCCATGAGCGAAAGTTTTGATCCGGCCATAATCAGCGATTATATTTCACAAGCTAGACCGGTGATATTATATGGAATATTGTTTGCTGTTATAGGAATGGCAATTTATTCAATACTTGCAGCTTTCTTAGGTTCATTAGTTTCTAAAACTGAAGACGTCAATAAAATGATCACCCCAATCACCTTATTAGCAGTAGCAGGCTTTTATATTGCCTTATACGGTATGCAGTCACCTAACTCAGCCATTGTTCGTTTAGGCTCTTATTTCCCATTATTTACGCCTTTTATTATGCCTTTCCGTTTGGCTAATGACACAGTTGCCACTAGTGAAATATGGTTATCGGTATTAGTTGCGATTGTTTTCTTAGCCTTATCGATTTGGTTATCGGTTGTGTTCTATAAATCAAATGTTCTAGTTTATAGTGAAAAAGGATTAATTGGTAGTTTTAAAAAGTCCTTTGCTATATGGAAAAACGAGAAAAAAGTTAATTAATTTTAAAACAAGGCCTTGCAAACAACTTCAGTAGGTTGTTAATTAAGGGCCTTGTTTTTTAGTAAATAACAAGATGACTTCCATTCTTTTTTTGCATAGATATGTTAAAATAATAATTGTGAAGTGAGGAGAATTTTATGAAAGACTTACCCATCGGTTTTATTGATTCTGGATTCGGCGGATTAACAGTTGTTAAACAGAGTTTAAAACAACTTCCTAATGAATCCGTTCTTTTTATTGGTGATAATGCTCGTTGTCCATATGGTCCGCGTCCGTTAAATGAAGTTAAGAAGTATATTTGGCAACTCAGCAATTTCTTGCGTGAAAAAGGCATTAAAATGCTTGTGATTGCTTGTAATACTGGGACTGCTGCAGCTTTAGAAGATTTGAAGCGAACTTTACCCATACCTGTTGTTGGCGTAATTGAACCCGGTAGTCGAGCTGCCATTATCCAAACTAATAATAAAAAAATCGGTGTGATTGGAACAATCGGAACTATTCAGAGTAAAATTTATGAAAAAACGATTATCAATAAAAAAAATGATGTGGTCGTAGAAGGACTTGCATGTCCGTCTTTTGTTGAAATGGTAGAGACTGGCCAAATTTATAGTAGCCAAGCTAAAGAAAAAGTGTCGCAAGAACTTTCCCCGCTATTAAAAAAAGAAATTGACACATTAGTACTTGGTTGTACCCACTATCCAATCATGCGCGGTTTAATTCAAGAAGTAGTTGGTCCTAAGGTTCATCTGATTGATTCAGGAGTTGAAACAATTAATGATGTTAGTATGCTGTTGGATTATTTTAACTTAAGTCGAACAGCAAATGATGCCTTACAACAATCTCCTACACAAACTTTCTATACAACAGGAGACATCGAACACTTTGATCGAATGGCTAGCGACTGGCTAGCTCGAAAAGATCTTGATGTCAGAAAATGTGAAATTAAAGGAGAAGTAATTTATGAAACTGATTATAGCTAGTCATAATCCAGGAAAAATAGCAGAGTTTAAAGCTCTTTTTGAAGCTTTTGATTTACAAGTTCAATCTTTGCTTGATTATCCTGAAATTCCAGAAGTAGAAGAAACAGGTACAACATTTGAGGAGAATGCACGTTTAAAAGCAGAAACAATCGCTAAGGAAATGAACTGCTTAGCCCTATCAGATGATTCAGGCTTATGTGTTCCAGCACTGAATAATGAGCCGGGTGTCTATTCGGCTCGCTATGCTGGAGAAGAAAAAAATGACGAAAGAAACCGTTTGAAACTTTTAGAAAATTTGAAAGAATTTAACGGTGATCAACGAAAAGCCTATTTCACAACCGTTATCGTATTAGCAGATCCACAAAAAGATTCATTAGTTGTTGAAGGTAATGTAGAAGGAATCATTACCAAAGAGCCTATCGGTGAGGGTGGCTTTGGTTATGATTCACTATTTTACTATCCTCAAGATCAACAAACCTTTGCTCAAATCTCTGCGGAACGCAAGAACCAAATTTCTCACAGAGGCCAAGCAGTGGAGAAGTTAAAAGGAAAACTAAATGATTGGTTGGAGGGATAGAGATGAAATTGTTAGTATTAAGTGACAATCATGGAAATTACTCTATTGTAAAAAACATCATTCAGCAGTTTAGGGATAAAGTAGATTATATTATTCATTGTGGTGATTCAGAATTTTCATTTGATGATCCTATTTGGCAGGCTGTCGATGTTAAAGTAGCAGGAAATATGGATTTTTCTCCAGGCTATCCATCTAGCGAAATTTTATCGACCCCTAAGGGAAAAATTTTGATTACTCATGGCCATTTGTATCAAGTAAATCAAGGAAACATTAATCTTTTAGAATTAGCTTTACAAAAGAATGCCAAATATGTTTTCCACGGCCATACACATCGCCTATATGCTGAAATGAAGCGAGGAATCTTATTTATGAACCCTGGTTCCATTGCAAAAGCAAGGGGCGAAATTCAAGAAAAAACATTTTCTATAGTTGAAATTTCCGATGACTTTATTAAGGTTAATTATTATAATTCACATGCAATACAGTTAGAAGATTTGTCTTATTATTTTAAACTAGATGGAGCTGATTGATCTTGATAGATCCTAACTTATCAAAAAATATTGTTGAAAATCTAAAAGAAGTTATTATCCCGGCTGATAATGTAGTCTATCTTTATGACTTTAATTCATTAATTCACGGCTTATTAGTCCTTAATCAAGTCGACTATTCGATGATTCCTGTGGTCAATCAAAATGGTCAAATAGTGGGCTTAGTAAGTATTAACATGATTGTTAAAGAAGCTATTACTTTAGAAGACATAGACTTTGACAACCTTAATTATAAATTAATTAAGCATTTAGACTTAAGGAAACCAGAATTTATAACAATGAACGAAAAGCTCGAATCAATTTTGCATAAACTGGTAGATAATAATTTTTTATGTGTGGTTGAAAACCATATAGAAAAGAAATTCATTGGTATTATTACTCGAAATATGATTTTAAAACGAATAAATGCTTTCTTGCATCGTACAAGTTTAAAAGAGTTAAGGGTTTCAAACTTCCAACAAGGGCGTGAGAAAAAATTAATAAATAAATAGCTCATTTCTAAGCCCTTATCTTTGAGTTAAATGCGCTTTCATGATATATTTAAGCTAGTAACTTAGCAAAGGAGGATTAGATATGACAATTGGTCAAATTGCAGCCATGATTGCAGCTTTAGCCTTTGCAATTCTCGTTGTATTCTTATCGATGACCTTGATGAAAATTGGTGAAATTCTGACAAATCTGAAGGAAACGGTGAGCAAATTAAATAATACCATTGATGTGGTGACTAAAGATGTTGACCATCTATCAATTGAGGTAGAAGGTTTACTGAACAAGTCAAATACACTTGTAGATGATTTAAATGCTAAATTAGGAAAAACCGATCCGTTATTTACTGCTATCGGTGATGTCGGAACATCTGTTTCTGAATTAAATGACTCGACTAAAGAAATGACATCGAACTTTGTTTCAAATATGCTTAAGAAAAACAAGAAAAAATCACCAATTGATTCAATTCAAAAAGCATCGCGAATGGTAAATCGTTTCAAAGTGAAGCCACAAGCCAAAAATTCAGAGATTTTGGCTAAGGATCCAGCTAAACAGGAAAAGAGAAGCTTAGATTCCTTTATTCAAGGAAAACCTTCTAAAACAGCTGGTGAGATTTCAATTAATTTAAAGGAGGCAAAATAATATGAAAAATAATGATGGATTTTTAGCGGGAGCTTTATTAGGCGCTCTTATTGGAGGGGCAGCTGCTCTTTTATATGCTCCTAAATCAGGTAGAGAGTTACGTGAAGATTTAAATGAAGAATTAGATTATTGGATTGATCGGGCTAATGATTATACAGACTATGCCGTGGAAAGAGGTGTAGAGATGTATGACGCAGCTTCTGATGCGAGTGAAGATTTCCGTGTAAATCTTAAAACTTCAGCTGATCATATTAAACGTTCTGCTGAAGAATTAAAGAAAGAAGCAAGCAAAGAATGGGATCATGTAAAAGAAGACCTCAGTCAATCTAAAGACATCTTGAGTGCCAAAATTGAAGATATTGAAGTTGATACAAAAGAAGAACTAAAAGATGTGAAAAAAGAAGTCGAGAAGCAAACAGATGAACTACTAAAATAAATTTAGAGGCTGGACAAAAGGCCTCTTCACCCGCTACATAAAACGCAGCGAGCTTAGAATGGAAAGGTGTTTTTCGTTCTAAGCTCGCTGCTTTGCATATTTGCTTGATTATTGGCCATTAATACCAGTCTTACAATAGTCTTCACCTTATCTCTAAGGCGAAGAAGGAGCTTAAATTTGTCTTTACATGATCGAATACAGACTCTACAGCAATTCTTCGTTGACTGTAGAGTGTCTTTCCTTCGTCAGATAAGAGCTTGGCTCGTTCGTTAAACTTGAGTGATTCATAAGACGGTTTGTAGTAGATTGCTTTTTGAGGTGCCGTGTCTGTCTCCTTCGGTCGGTAAACATCGCTCGTACTTTCATAATCATTGCGTATTTTAAAAATCTTGAATGCTATTAATAATAACTACTTCCTTTAAGCAGTATGATGGTCTGTCATTGCGCTCGATTCGGCGATTCCCATAAATTAAAAGCTCCGATGATGTTTCTTCGTTTCTTCTTTCTCGAATAGATTATATCTGATAAGGTGCTTATTCCCATGGTAGGTTAATTAAGTTAAATTTTCCTCACTGCCATATTTGGTGTCACCGACCATCCAAAAAGTTGAAGGGTAAACTGCTCTACAAATGAAATCAGTGTTAACCTATCTTTTGGTTTGGAGAAGACAGCAAACACCCTCTAATGAGCGAGTTCATTATTTATGAAAAAACTGTGAAAACTTGAGAATAAAGCTAGAAAACGCTTGCACTATCTGTCTGCTTATGTTAAATTCAAAGAGTAAATTAAAAATTTGAAAGAAGGGTAGGCATGGAAAAGCAAACAATTACAATATATGATGTAGCTCGTGAAGCTGGCGTATCAATGGCCACCGTATCTCGAGTTGTAAATGGTAATCCAAATGTAAAGCCAAGTACTAGAAAAAAAGTCTCAGAAGTTATAGAACGTTTAGATTATAGACCTAATGCTGTAGCAAGAGGACTAGCCAGTAAAAAAACAACCACAGTAGGCGTTATTATTCCTAACATTACTAATATCTTCTTTTCGGCATTGGCACGCGGAATTGATGATATAGCAGCTATGTACAAATATGACATTATTTTAGCAAATGCCGACGAAAGTGTCGACAAAGAAATTAATGTTTTTAATAATTTATTAGCTAAACAAGTAGATGGTATTATCTATATGGGTTATAATGTCGGCGAAGAACTTAAGTCATTAATTAAAACTTCAAGAACACCTGTAGTTATTGCGGGTATGATTAGTGAAGATCCTGATCTCTATACAGTATCAATTGATATTCGATTAGCAATAGAAGAAATGACAGATTTCTTACTTCAAAAGGGTAACAGACCAGCTATTATCACCGATTCAGAAAAGTATTATGTCAATCGAGTGCATCGGATTCCTGGTTATAAATCAGCATTGGCTAAGCATAATATAGCGGTAGATGAAGATTTGATTATCCAAAGTGACTTTACTGATGATGAAGGAGATATAATTGTAGATCAATTATTAGCTGCTAAAGCTACCGGAGTTATCGCTACTAAAGATTTCTTAGCAGTAGCCATTTTAAATGCCCTAACTGATCGAAATATTAAAGTACCTGAAGACTTTCAAGTACTTACTAGTAAAAACTCAGTCCTTACAAAATATTCGCGTCCTCAACTATCATCTTTACAATATCCTTTATATGATGTTGGAGCGGTAGCAATGCGCTTGCTAACGAAAATTATGAATGATGAGGGTATCGAGCAGCGTCAAATCATTCTTCCCCATAAATTAGTACACCGTGGTTCAACACTGAGTGAATAAAAACATTAAAAAGCTATGAGATTTTAACTCATAGCTTTTTATTATAGAGCCTTTATTTTGCAAAATTATTCATAATATACTTCTTCAGTAACAGTCTCGCTATTTTCTGGTTGCGCCGGTATTAGATTACCATTTTCATCTGTGCTTTCAGAACGAGACTCATCATCCTCATCCGTTGTTTCTTCAGCAGAGGTCGTTGATGTTGTCTTTTCCTCAATAGATTCCATATAAGCATTCCAAAAACGTGCAGTATCTTGATCACTAGCGTTAAACATGAAGTTATAAGAGAGTGGAGCAGCAGGATTTGAATTTTTAAACAAATCTTGTTTAATAGGGCCATTTAGACTAGCAATTCGGTTATTATAGGTAATGTTTCCAGGTAAAGTTCCTGTCATTGCTACAATATTTTGGCTAACAACAGAAGCGGGTTGTGCAAAGACTTCATTAGATCCAAAAATATCAGGTCGAACTCTGAATAAGGCGTTGGCGATATTAGCCCAGTATATTTGTGAACGAACCGATTCATTGCCAAGTCCATCATCTGGGTTAACAAAGTATTCATAATATTGTGAATCATAGCCAGCCCATGTACCAATGGTAACAGAAGGAGTAGAGGCAATAAACCATAGATCTTTAGCATTCTCACTAGTTCCGGATTTGGCAATCCAGTCTCCTGGAACTTGCAGATTAGCTTTGGCATATTGTCCTGAACCGAATTCGGTTGTATCCCTTAAAATATCTACCATTAAGTAGTTTGTATCCTCACTAAATACTTTTTGTGGCTCTACTTCTTGTTCAAATACAGTATTTCCAAATGAATCGACAATCTTACTGATAATATGCCCTTGAATATAATAACCATTATTGGCAAAAGTTGAAAAAGCAGATGTTTGTTCAAAAACAGTCGGTCCGGTATTCACTCCACCAATGGAAAAGGCTAGGTTGTATGTTTCTTCTTGATCATATGCAAAGCCATCTTTAAAGCCCATGAGTTCAAGATAATCATAGACTGGTACGTTTTGCTGTATAAGCCCTTGATAAATTCGAATAGTTGGTAAATTCAGTGACTTAGCTAATGATTCTCTGACAGAGATAAACTTATTAGAAATTGATTCGCCGTAGTTGGTCGGTTTCCACTCAGTTCCATCGGGATAAGTTTCTACAAATGGTGTATCGGGTACAATTGTGGCAGGAGCAATAAGATTATTCTCAATTGCTGGTGCATAGACTGCAAGTGGTTTGATGGTTGAACCAGGAGAGCGGCGAGTGGCAAAGGCATGGTCAATTTGATTATTATCATAATCGGTCCCAGCCACAAAGCCCAGTACTTTTCCACTAGTGTTTTCAATCACCACAACACCAGTTTGAATATTTTCAACATAATAGATTTCTTCACCGGTACTAGGATCTGTATAAACCCCATCATAGCTTACTCCTAATGAGTCTACGTTTTCTTTAGCAGTTTCTTGTAATTGATCATAAATTTCTTTATCAATAGTTGAATATACTTTGTAGCCCCCGGTACGCAGCTGGTTTTCTGCTTCAGAATAATATTGATTATACCATTCAATGTCTTGTAAAACATCGCTCATCTGATTTCCATCGTCATTGACATTAATTTCCATTAATTTCTTAATGGCTTCATTCATGACGGTTTGATACAGGTAGGATTGGCGTTCGATTGGACGATTTTCAGGTTTAATAAAATCTTTACTAATATCATAATCAATCGCAGTTTCGTATTCTTCTTTAGTAATAGCCTTGTTACGATACATACTGAATAGCACAGCTTTCATTCGATTGATACCAGGATTGAAATCCTCTCTAAGTGAACTGTTATAGTTATAAGGAGTATAGCTATAAGGATCTTGAGGCAAACCAACTAAAAAGGCAGCTTGAGCTAAATTAACTTCATTTGGTTCTTTGCCAAAAATGCCTTCAGAAGCTTCACGAATTCCCGCAATATTATCTCCTTCATTATTACGGCCAAAAGGAGAAACATTGAGATAAGCGTTTAATATTTCGTCTTTGGTAAAATATTTTTCAACTCTTAAGGCCAAGAGAATTTCGTTAGCCTTTCTAAAGAAAGTAACATCATTTGTTAATAACTGCTGCTTAACTAATTGCTGAGTTAATGTTGATCCTCCAGTACCAGACCCGGTAATAAGCGTTTGAAGCACTGCTCTAAGTGTTGATTTAGGGTTAACACCGTAATGCTCATAAAAAGCTTGATCTTCAATGGAAATTAAACCTTCTTTAATATAGGGTGAAATATCTTCTAAATTAGTAACAGATCTAACGACGTCCGATCTTATATCAGCAATAAGGTCGCCAGAGTCATAATATAAACTAGATTGTTGTTCGACTTGATTAATAGCTTCAGCCATCTCTTGTTTACTTGGTGGAGTCGTATCAGATACTAATGAAGTGAAGTAGCCTAATCCAACACCTGATAAGAGAAAGCCAAAAAGAAGACCCACAACTACAAAGTAGATGAATAGACGTCTAAATACATTAAAGATAATCGAAAGGACTAAGGAAATTTTTGAAAACCGGTCAAGACCTTCCAAAGATAGTTGACTACGCACTTCTTTTTTTCTTTTTCTTCTTTTATCAAGGTAAGTCTGAAAAAGATTTTTATCCGTTGAGTGGTTGTCACTTTCACTTTCAGTTTTTTGATTTGACTTCTGTTGAGGTCTGTTTGATTCTATAGCGTCTCGACTGAACTTACTAGAATTATTACTGCTAGTATGATTAATAGTCTTATTTTCTAGCTTTAAATCAGTGTCAGTTTCAGTTTTTTTAATAACTTTCTTCTCTGAGCGATCTTTTTTAATCGATTTATTGTGTAAATTGCTTACTGACTCACCTATAGGAGTTTCTTTTTTGACTTTAAGCGATTGATAATGATTAGAAGAAAACTGTCTTCTATCCTCATTTGACTGAGGAATAGCCTTATCAAAATTATTAAAGCTCTTATTTTCAAGTTCACTAATTCTTTTCAATCTTCTTGCTCGAGCTTCTTCGCTATTAACATAGTTAGAAGATTTCTGGTTGATTAATCTTTGCCGCCTTTGATTGAGATTTGGCTTACTATCTTTTAAATGATGACCCTCCAAAGGTGGCAGATGATTCTTGCTTTCTTTATTAGTCATTTCATTATCCCCTTTATCGGCTTAAATTATGCAGAATGTGTTTTACTTAAGCTTTCTCCAATTGCATTTAATCTTTCTTCCCATTCTTCTGTGGAAAAGTTATGTTCAGCGACATAGCGGTTTCGAGGATGACGACGACAGGCCTCACTACATCCACGTAAATACTTATCTTCATTTGCTTTAGAAGTCAATATTTGTTCATTACATTCTGGGTTTGCACAATTTACGTATCTTTCACATGGTGTTCCATCAAAATAATCTTTTCCGACTACTGTAGGATTTACTTGATTAACTGGGACAGCAATGCGTTCATCGAAAACATACATCTTACCTTCCCAAAGCTCACCTTTAGTTTCAGGGTCTTTTCCATAAGTATCAATACCACCATGTAATTGCCCAACATCTTTAAAACCTTCTTTAAGTAACCAACCTGAGAATTTCTCGCAGCGGATACCACCTGTGCAATAGACAACAACGCGTTTGTCCATAAATTTTTCTTTGTTTTCTTTCACCCAGTCAGGAAGTTCACGGAAATTACGAATTTCAGGACGGATCGCACCCTTAAAATGACCTAAATCATACTCATAGTCATTACGAGTGTCAAGAACAACTGTATCCTTGTCAAGTAGAGCATCTTTAAATTCTTTAGGGGATAGATATTGTCCTGTAATTTCATGTGGATCAATATCATCATCTAAGTTTAAAGCTACAATTTCTTCACGCGTTCTCACAGACATCTTTTTATGCGCATAATCATCAGCAAGATCTTGTTTAAACCATAAATCTTCAAAACCTTCTAGTGAATGAACATAGTCCATATACTTTTGTGTTTGATCTAGGGTGCCTGAAACGGTTCCGTTTATTCCTTCTTCACCGACTAATACGCGCCCCTTTAAACCGATACGACGGCAAAACTCTAAGTGTTCTTTGGCAAATAACTCAGGGTCTTCAATTCTTTGATATTTGTAATATAACAATACACGATAATTTTTCTTCATAGTATACCTCCTGTAGTTGCAAGCTACATTTATTTTCATATCTTCATATTATACGTAAATATAGTAAATGTCACAAGTTTTTACAATTTTTAATCTGATTGTTAAATAAGTTTACTAGTATTTTTTGATTTTTTGAGTGAAGTTTATAATATTTAGTACAGTAAATTTTCGTTAATAAAAAGGGCAGAAGCTTAAACTTCTGCCCTTTTTATTAATTTTATAAGATAATTCATAAATAGTAAGTAGTGCGTTACCTACCTAAAAGAGCTACCATAAAGTTTAAAATTGGAATTTTTTGATTAAACGATCAATTACAGGCAATTTTAGGATAATCACTAAAATAATTGTGTTCAATGGAAGAGAGACAGCGTTTTTAGCGATACGAATTGGCATGAATGCTGCCCAAGCTTTACCTTGCATCATTTTAATCCATAGAGATCCAAATCCTAAGTTTACAATAAAGGTTACTAAAACAACTGCTATAAGAATATTTTTCCAATTACGTTCTTTACGCCACAAAAACCAACCATAAATGAAACCAGCTAAACCGGCACTAAAGGTATAACCGAAGAAGAAGCTATAGCCATTTAGAAGAGCAGTGATAATGTCATTAGCTACCGATATAACGATAGCCCACCATGGACCAATTATAGCGCTGGAAATAGCAGTACCAATAAAGCCAACTCCAATTTGGGCAATTTCACCTACTCTAAACGCTGGTATATAAGCTAACATAATACGAAACGCTAATAATAAAGCCATGGTAGTTAATTGTAGGGTGGTTAGTTTTCCTTTATTACCATATGAAATAATACGACGGGAATCAGGTTTTTGCATAAAAAATACGCTCCTTTTTTTGACAAGAGAGCGCTACAAATAATATTAATGCAGCGAATGCAAAGATAGTATCGCAAGAATAAATTCTTTTCGTTTGTTGGCCACATCCCATCCAACAACACTTGACGTTCTATCTTTTACTCTGTCTAATGATATACATCAGTGTAACTTACTTTCAAAGAAATTGGAAGGGAAAATCGTTTAGGAGGACTTGTGGTATAATGTAAAAAAAGGAGGGTTAATATGAAGAGCGTTTTAATCATCGCTAATCCAGGTTCAGGTAAGGGTAAGGCCAAAGCATATGCTGAGCAGTTAGCTGATTTACTAATTAATACATACGATGCTCAAGTCAAACACCGAACAACTGAAAAACCTCAAGATGCCTATGATTGGGCAAAAACTACCCCTGCAGATGAATACGACACTATTATTTGTTTGGGCGGTGACGGCACTATTAAGGAAGTGGTATCCGGTTTAATGGAGAATTCACAACCACCTCATTTTGCTTTTTTACCCTTGGGGACTGTAAATGATTTAGCAAGATCTTTAGGAATCTCTCTAAACCCAGTAAAAGCCATTAATCAATTTAAATCTTTAGAGTTAAAAAAATTGGATATCGGGCAAGTTAACGAGCAGTATTTTGCGAATGTTCTTGCGCTAGGAGCTATTCCTTCAGCAGTATTTGAAACTGAATCTAAAGTAAAAAATAAGATTGGGGTATTAGCTTATTTATTTGATGGCTTTAAAGCGATGTTTGAAGAGGAAGATTTTGATTTAGACATTAGTGTCGATGGAAAGGAATCTCATCACCTTAAAACCAATCTTATATTATTAACACTCACTACTAGTGTGGGAGGAATGGAAAATCTTCTTTCACAAGACCAGCTATTTGATGGATTGGGTCATCTTTATGCTTTTAAGGGTTCATTGGCTATATCAAGTATAGCTACTTTTATTGAAGAGAAAGGCTTGCCTCGACACGAATTAGATAATGAGTCCATCTTGTCGTTAAAGGGTAAAACATTCGATATTAAACTCGCTTCCTTGAATGAAGAACGTGAACTAAAAGCGAACATTGATGGCGATAAAGGCCCAAGTTTACCATTAAAAATTAAGATTCATAGTCAAGCACTTTCTGTATGGGTTCCAAAGGTAGAGAAAGAGTAACCTTTAGAATAAAAAAGAAAAATGTGGTATAATAACAATTACAGAGGGCAATTTAAGAAAAGAGGGATAACGTGTCGAAAAAAATTTCAGATGGGCAACGAAGTCTAATTGAAAAGGAGTTAAGACGCGGGACAAGCAAGTCACGTATCGCTTCGCTATTAGATGTAGATTATGAAACGGGTCTTGAAATGATTGAATCAGTAAAGTTAGCAATTCGACCAGAAATAGGGGATAAGATTACTTTCAAATTTAGAGAAAGTAGCATGACAGGAATAATTACAAAATTGCTTTCTAATAGTGCTGTTGTAGATATTTATTGGCAAGAATCAGATATGATGATGCAAGATATTATTGAAGAGAAGACCATAGTTAATTTCAAAGATATTATTGATTTTATATCCTTACCACCACAAGAAGAGGATAAGCATGTCATTCTTGATCCACAACCTACCGTGCACCATAAAAACACCAAGGAAAATGATACACAGTCAGAAGAAGAGAAGTAAAATTAGAGCGAGTCTACTATAGACTTGCTCTAATTTATTTAGAAAGTTTTCTTTAAATTTCTATCTATAGACTTAGTTGTTTGATTTCATCGATAGCCTGTTGGAGAATTTCATCCATTCGCTCATTTTGATCGGATTCTTCACTTTTTTCTATATGGTAATAACTTAAAAAGCTATTAAACCATGCAACAGGGTCTGAGATTTTTTCTTTGATAAATGGATAGTATACCATCACCAATAAATTTATTTCTTCTAGTAGACCATCATAAATATGAGGATTATTATTGACCGTATAATCTTCAAGAAGAGCTTTTATTTGTAAATAGGTCGAATCTTCTTTATAAGGGACTAGAGATAGGCTATCGATGATTTTAATTTCTTCAAACCATGTCAGTTTTAGATGGGCCTGGTAATTTCGAACTATATAATGATGCAATATATCACTTTTAACGAATTGACTTATCTCTTTGTCAGCCAATAATGCAGTCAAGATTGGATGTTTAAGGGAGTAATCTAAACTATAGAAGTTTTTGATTTCTTTTAAAAGTTCATATAAGGTTAGTTCTTTCAATTGTTTCAACTTTGAATCTAACCCCTTCGTATTTATAAGGAGTTGAAGTTCTTTAGAAAGAGCTTTTTTTTCTTTAATTTTTTCAATTTGTTTAACAATCAAAGAGATATCCCATTTTTTTTGATCAAAATATTCTTTGATTTCATATAACTGAATCAATAGTTTTTGATGAGAAAAAAGATAAGGTAAAGAATGAACATAAAGTATCGCTAATTCATAGTCAAGGTCTTGTATGGAGTGGTCTGAAAGAAAATTTTGCCATAACTTTTTGACAGCTTGACTTTTATTTTGAATAATATGAATAGAAATTAGTTCTTTAAACACTTTAAGGGAAGGTTCTATCTGATAGCTTTCTTTCAAAAAGTTAGATGCACTTGCATAATCATTTTGTTCAAGCGCATTCATGGCTTTGCGATAGAAATATTCGCTCTTATTTGGCATATGAATAAGATCTGTCAATTGAGGAGACTCCTTTCAAAATAGAGAGGGTGAAAAACCTATGTGGATACAAATTGATGCCGCTTTTGATCCTAAAACTAAAGAAGCGGGCCTAGCTTTTTTGGTATTCAATGGTGAAAAAGTTGCTACTTTTAAATTTTATATTAATGAATGTCTGGATAATCACCAAGCTGAGTTTTTTGCTTTAAGATTAGCTATGCAATGGATCAAGCAAGAAAAATTAAAAACAGATCAACTCATTCAAATTAAAACCGATTCTAAGATTGTTTTCCAATCGATTGAAAAACGTTTTGCCAAAAAAGACTATTTTAGCAAGCTTTTAAAAGTTATTCTCTTTGAAATGGACCATTATCCTTTACTTTTTCTAAAATGGATTCCTGAAAAAGAAAATCGAGCAGCTGATCAAGCAGCAAAACAAGCCTTACGTAAACAAGGGAAAGTAAAGACTTTAGACCCTTATTTATTTGTAGACCAAAATTGATAATAATTTACTTTTAAGGCACCGTTATATAACTTGCGTTTTTTGCTAGCTTTTTCACCATAAAATTTCTCAAATGAGTCATCACTTGAGAGAATATACTTCGACCAAGTGGTCATCAAACGGTAAATAGTACCCATGTCCTGGTATAGTTGGTGTACCTTATCTTCATCTAGCAAGCGGTCCCCATAAGGAGGGTTGGAGATTAAAATGCCATATTCTTCATTCGGACGGTAATCTTTTAACTGCATTTGTTTAAAAGTAATATCTTCTCCCACACCGGCATTTGCTGCATTTTGCTTGGCGATTTCAATCATTCTTCCATCTATATCGCTTCCAAAGATATTGAGTTTTATTTCATGGTTAATTTTTTGACGTGCTTTTGTTTTTTCCTTTGACCATACTTCTGGATTAAAGAACTCCCATTTTTCTGCTGCAAATGACCGATTTAATCCTGGAGCAATATTGCGTCCCATTAAGGCAGCTTCAATTAAAATTGTTCCAGACCCGCAAGTTGGATCATAAAGAGGACGGTCAGGGAACCAAGTAGTCAATTTGACTAAAGCTGCTGCCATATTTTCTTTTAGAGGCGCGCCACCTTTTTCAGTTCGATAACCTCGTTTAAATAGACTGCTTCCACTTGTGTCTAAAGTAATCATCGCCACATCTTTTAGTATCGATATTTCAATAGGGTAGTAATCACCTGTTTCGCTCAAAGGCATTTTACGAGCATAGTGATCCATTAGCCGTTTGGCAATGGCTTTTTTGACAATTCTTTGACAGTTAGGGACAGAATAAAGTTTTGATTTCACCGATTTACCTGAAACAGGAAATTCTCCATCCATGGGTAAGAGGTCTTCCCAGGCAATCGCATAGGTTTGGTCAAACAATTCTTCAAAAGAGGTTGCTTTAAATTCGCCAACCACTACTTTAATTCGATCAGCTGTTCTCAACCATAGGTTTGTTTTAGCAATATCTTCTGCAGTTCCTTTAAAGCGCACGCGACCATTCTCTGTTTGTGTTTCATAGCCTAAATCCTTGAGTTCTTGATTAGCTATTCCCTCGATACCTGCCGCTGCTGTAGCAATTAAGTGATATGTTTTCATGGATAATCCTTCCTTTTAAAAAAACACGATTCAACAAGCTTTTAGGCTCAGAATCGTGTTGTTGACTATATGCATCTATAAATACCTATATTAGTAAATTTCGATAAGCCATGTTCTGTCAATATTTATTCCATAGGCAAGAATAAATAAAGGGTAATCATCTATCTACAAGATAACTTGTCTCTCTTTCAGTTAAGCAATGCTTACGCATTTTCCCATACAGAGAGTGCCCCTACCAAATTTGGGTTGCTCGCTCGAGGGGTTTACCGCGTTTCAGCTTTTTGTTTCCAAAAAGATCGTCTCTGTGGCACTTTATGAATTACTTATTCTTAGCTAAGCCTTAGAATATTCACTCGCCGTTCACCTTAAGGCTACCTTAGCTTATTGTTTCGCTAAGCACGAACACTACAAGCGTTTCAGCTTGTGCGAGCATGGACTTTCCTCAGCCAAATGAATTGACCGCGATTACCTGAAATTTACTATGATCATTAATTTTGACTATACTCTGTGTTTGAAATTTTGGCTCCGAAAACATGTTTTTCTAAGTTAGATAAACGTTTAAGGATATCAAAGTTGGTTACGCCAGAACCTGGAGTTGTTGAAACGTTTTTCTTAGCTAATGATAACTGCTTAGTTAATTCATCTATTTTAGCAATGAGTCGCTCATTTTCATTCTTTAAGAACACTACATCTTTTTGATAAGAATCATAGTCACGAATAATACTATCGAGATACTCATCGACTTCAGCAGCATTATAGCCACGCATGGAACGAGAAAATTCTTTTTGTAAGATATCTTTTGCTGTTAAGTTTTTTTCTGCCATGAAGTTCACCTCGTTTATTAGCTTTTATATTAAATAGAATATCAACTACTATTTTATCCTTTTCTTTTGAAAATTTCAAAAAAAGTTACAAATATTCTAAAGTCTATTATTTATTATTACATGCCCTTATTAAAATAGCTAGACTTAATCTTGAAAAAATAACTTCTTTTGATTGAAAAAAGATAAACAGTCCTCCATAATGTGAATAAGCTCAGCTTTAAATTTTTTAGATGCATTGACTGGGGGGGTTTAATGACTCATTGGACAAAAGTGACTATCTATCTTGAAACTAAGAAGCCTGATGAAGTGGAATATGTTTCTCATCTCTTATTTGAGTGGGGGGCGAAAGGGACGCAGCTTATAAATGTCGATGGATATATGGAAAATAAAGAAAATTTATTTGGAGAAATTCCTTTAGCTCCATCCCTTAAAGAACAAGATAAACGGGGGCTTGTCTTAGGTTTTTTTGAACAAGATATAGAAAAAGACTTGTTCGATAGTTATTTAGAAGATAACCTTTATTTCGATTATAGTTGGGAAAAAGAGCCGATTGAAATGGAAAATTGGCAAAAAAATTGGATGAAAAACTACCGAATTCAAGAAATTTCACGATTTATAAAAGTTGTTCCGGTATGGGATGCTTATTCTCCAAAATATAAGGATGAGAAAGTTATTTATTTAGACCCAGGAGTTGCCTTTGGAACAGGTGATCACCCGACAACCCGACTCGGCGCGCAAGCTTTAGAAATGGTTATGCGAGGTGACGAGAAAGTTTATGATGTTGGAACGGGATCTGGTATCCTTGCATTGATAGCTTTTGCTCTCAGCGCACAAAAAGTGGTGGGATACGATCTTGATCCTCAAGCAATCGCAGCTGCTAAACAAAATCTTACTTATCAAAAATGGCAAAATATGGGCTATTCTGATGATTTTCAACCACCTATATCATTTCATGTCAATGATTTATTAAGAGGTGTTGAAGAAAAAGTAAATATCATCATGGCAAACATCCTACCTCATATATTACTCAAGCTCTATCAGGATGCCTATCAGCTTTTAGAAAAGGGTGGCTATCTCATTCTTGGAGGCATACTGACTGAGAAGGCAGAACAAGTAATCGATTCTTTATCAACAGATCAGTGGGAAATAATCCAAATTAATTATTATAAAGGATGGGCTGGTATCACGGCTCAGAAGAAAGAGTGAGTTATGCATCAATATTTTATCGATGATTCGAATCAAATAGTAGAAATTGGCAAGAAAGTTGTTTTGAATCCATCAGACAGTCATCATTTGGTCAATGTTTTAAGGGCTAAGCAAGGGAAGGAGTTAATAGTTGTATACGATCAAAAGAAGTATCTAGCTTCTTATCTCAAAAAAAAGAATGATTATGCTCTATTAGAAATCATGTCACCCTTAAGTGAGACTCTCAGTCAAACGGAGTTACCGGTCGAGGTAGTTGTAGCTTGTGGTTTATCCAAAAATGACAAAATGGATTCAATTGTTCAAAAAGCTACAGAATGCGGCATGAGCAGCTTTCAACCATTAGCTTTAAAACGTGATGTAGTCAAATGGGACCAGAAAAAAGCTGGTAAAAAAGTTGAAAGACTACAAAAAATTGCTGATAGTGCTGCAGAACAGTCAAAACGTTTAAAAAAGGTTGAAGTTAAGCAGCTTTTAAATTTAAAAGACTTTGTTAATCAGTATCGTACTCATGACATTAAACTAGTGGCATTCGAAGAAAGTGCTAAAGAAGGTCAACACCATCTGTTAGCCAAAATATTAAAAAATATCGAAAAGAATAAAAAGATAGTTATGGTATTTGGATCGGAAGGTGGATTAGAACAACAAGAGGTATCTTTCTTAGTAGAAAATGGCTTTGAGATTTGTAGCTTAGGTCCAAGAATCTTACGGGCAGAGACGGCACCTATTTATCTTTTAAGTGTCCTATCATATGTCACTGAAATTGAAAGGGAGTTTTAAAATGGAATTAAATAAATATATCGATCATACTTTATTAAATGCAAATGCAACCAAAGACCAAATTAAGCAAATTTGTCAAGAAGCCTTGGAATATCAATTCATGTCAGTTTGTATTAATCCAGTATGGGTTACTTATGCGAGTGATTTGTTGAAGGATTCAGACATCAAAGTCTGTACAGTGATTGGTTTCCCTTTAGGAGCGAATACTTCATCTACTAAAGCTTTTGAAGCAAAAGAAGCAGTGAAAAATGGGGCTAGTGAAATTGATATGGTAATCAATATCGGAGCGGCTAAAGCTGCTGATTGGGAAACAGTAGAAGAGGATATCCGTCAAGTCGTTCAAGCTGTTCCAGAAGAAATTATTGTGAAAGTTATCATCGAAACTAGTTTACTTGAAAAAGAAGAAAAAGTGAAAGCTTGCCTTGCAGCCAAAGCAGCCAAAGCAGATTTTGTTAAAACTTCCACTGGCTTTTCAACAGCAGGAGCTGTGAAAGAAGATATTGCTCTAATGCGTTCGACTGTTGGTGAAACAATGGGAGTCAAAGCTTCTGGAGGCGTTGGCGATAAAGAAACTGCATTAATAATGATTGAAGCAGGCGCAAACCGTATTGGTGCTTCTAAAGGGATTAAAATTGTTTCTGAATAAAATTTTAAAACAACTGTGTCTTTCGACCAGTTGTTTTTTAGCATAAGCTAAGATTGATAGTATTAAAGAGGCTAATATTGTTTTATAGTGAGTATTTAAGTTATAATAGTAGAAAAATTATCTAGAAAGAGTGGTGATAATATGGGTAGAAATGATGTCTATACTGGTGAAGAAGTTATAGCAATTTGTCGATCTTATATGAATGACAGTAAGGTAGCTTTTGTAAAAAAGGCATTAGCAGTAGCAACCAAGGCCCATGAAGGGCAAGAACGTCTCTCAGGAGAACCCTATATTAATCATCCAATTCAAGTAGCAGGTATTTTAGCGAATATTAAATTAGACCCTGATACAGTAGCTACTGGCTTTTTACATGATGTAGTGGAAGATACGGACTACACTTTGGAAAAAATCCAGGAAGAATTTTCAGAATCCGTCGCCTTCTTAGTAGATGGCGTTACTAAACTCGGTAAGATTAAATTTCAAAGTAAAGAAGAACAATTAGCAGAAAATCATCGTAAAATGTTGATTGCCATGGCTAAAGATATTCGTGTGGTAATGGTTAAATTAGCTGACCGTTTACATAATATGCGCACTTTGAAATTTCAAAAACCCCACAAACAAATTGAAAAGTCTCAAGAAGCATTAGATATTTATGCACCCTTGGCTGAACGAATTGGTATGAGTGTCATTAAATGGGAATTAGAAGATATTTCTTTAAGATATATTAATCCTCAAGCCTATTATGATATTGTCCATCAAATGGACCAAAAAAGAGATGAGCGCGAAGAATATATTCAAGTTGTCATTGATCAGATAAAAGATGCGATTGACGAACTGTCCATGGACTCTACTGTTTATGGAAGACCGAAACATATTTATTCCATTTACCGTAAAATGGTCGATCAGAAAAAAGAGTTTGATGATATCTATGATTTATTAGCGGTTCGCGTTTTAGTCGATTCGATTAAGGATTGCTACGGAGTCTTAGGCATTATTCATACAAAATGGAAGCCGATGCCAGGACGCTTTAAAGATTATATTGCTATGCCTAAAGCTAATATGTACCAATCAATTCATACGACTGTTATTGGACCTCAAGGCAAACCTGTTGAAGTTCAAATAAGAACGCACCTTATGCATGAAGTGGCAGAGTACGGACTAGCAGCTCATTGGGCCTACAAAGAAGGGAAAACAGTCGATGAGCAACCACGAGATAACATTCAACAACAGTTAAAATGGTTTCATGATATTGTTGAGTATGAAGATGATGCAGGGAATGCTAGTGAATTCATGGAATTTATTAAAGAAGATGTTTTTAAAGATCAAGTTTATATCTTTACTCCTAAAGGCGACGTCTTTGAATTACCATTAGGCTCAGGTCCAGTCGATTTCGCTTTCCATATCCATACTGAAATAGGAAATAAGACGGTTGGAGCAAAAGTTAATGGTAATATCGTTCCTCTTAATTATCGCTTGAAAAATGGAGATATTGTTGAAATATTAACCAATCCGAGTTCTGTTGGCCCTAGCCGTGATTGGCTCAAGTTTGTTAAAACTTCTAAAGCACGTAATCGGATCAAACGTTATTTTAAAATGCAAGAGCGTGAGAAAAATAGCGAAATTGGACAGGAAATACTTGAAAAAGCCCTGAAAGAAAACGAAACATCTTTAAAAATAGAACTTAAAAAGAACAAAGAAAAAGACTTACTTGAGAGATTTAACTTCAATGAGATGGAAGATCTTTATGCTTCTATCGGCTTAGGAGAAATCTCACCGACTTCTATTATGCATTTTTGGAATATTAAGAAAGTCGACAAAAATGTAAAGCTATCTAATGTCATTTCTAAAGATAGGGAGACTGACTCTAACAAAGAAAAAGTAGGAAATGAAAAAGGATTAGTGGTTGACGGCGTTGATAACTTAATGATGCGACTTAGTCGTTGTTGCAACCCGGTTCCCGGTGATGAGATAGTTGGTTATATAACAAGAGGTAGAGGCATTTCTGTTCACCGCAAAGATTGTTCCAACTTAAAAAGTGAAATTGAATTGGATGATCGAACGATTGCAGTGCATTGGTCCGAAGAAAAGCAAGAAGAACATGAGTATGAAACAGAAATACAAGTCATTGGTTTTGACCGGTCGGGTATGATTAACGACGTTTTAAACGTTGTCAACCATACGGTCAAAAACCTCAAAGCAGTCAATGGGCGCATTGATGATCAAAGTCAAGCCATCATCAAACTTAAGGTTTTAGTTGCTGATACACAACAATTACATGAATTAATTGTTAAATTAAAGAACATCCCAGATGTTTACGAAGTTAAACGTCAAGGCAATTAGGAGGTCAAATGAAAGTAGTTATTCAAAGAGTGAACCATGCCAGTGTAACAGTTAATGAAGAAGTAGTAGGAGCCATTAAAGAAGGACTTCTACTTTTAGTCGGATTTGGACCTGAAGATACGGTTAAAGACTGTGAGTATTGTGCTAGAAAAATTGTAACTATGCGGATTTTTGACGATGAAGAAGGAAAAATGAATTTATCGTTGAAAGATACTGGCGGCAGTATTCTCTCAGTCAGTCAATTTACCCTGTACGCTTCTTGTAAGAAAGGGAATCGCCCTAGCTTTACCAATGCTGCAAAACCAGACCAGGCTGAAGAATTATACCATTATTTCAACCAAGAGCTTGACAAAAAAGGTTTTAAAGCTAAAACAGGTATTTTTGGAGCTGACATGAAAGTTGAATTTGAAAACAATGGACCTGTTACAATAATTTTGGACTCCAATGAGTAAACAATACCCCTGATAGAGACCTTATCTATCAGGGGTATTTATTTCTAATTGATTTCCAACTTGATTAAAATAAGTTGAGAGTCCTTCAGTAATAGCATCAGCTAATTTTTGATGGTAGTCATCCGTTAACATTAACTCCAAGTCTTCGCTGTTTGTAATATAACCGAGTTCGAGCAAGAGGGAGGGGACGGTATTTTCGCGTAAAACATGAAAGTTTCCATACTCCACACCCAAATTAGGTCGACCAGATGTTATCAACCCAGAATGTAAGGTCTTCGCAAATTCTTCGTCATTTAAATGATAGAAATATGTACGAACACCTTTGACCTGAGTGTCATAGGAGGAATCGAAATGTAACGAAAGAAATAAGTCTGGCTGTTTTTGGTTACTGATTTTAACCCTTTCAGCGAGGTCTAAAAATTGGTCGCTTTCATTAGTTAAGATAACTTTAGCCCCGAAAGCTTCAAGTGTTTTCTTTAATACTTTAGCAATCTTATAGGTAAAGCTTTTTTCAGCATACTTTTGATCTTTACTCAATGTACCTGGGTCTTCTCCACCATGGCCAGGGTCTAGCATGATGGTCGCTTGTTGGAGTTCAGATTTAATAGGTAGAAAGCGATGGTCAATTGAATAGTAAGGCTCAGATAGAGAGAAGGAATCAATATATCCTTTAACTCCTTGACTGTCTTCTACGTAGTAAAATGATTCCTGAGGACTATATTCAACATAATCAAGCCTTGTAAATTCTTGTAGGTAATCCGTTTGATAAATCATATTAGAAAAAAAGTCTGCTTCTTCTAATAAGTATTCTTCTTTTTTGCGCATGATAAGCTTGTTTTTCAAGCTTTCTTTTTCTTTTTCTTTTTTATTAATACTGCTATCTAAAGCATTCTTTTCGGCAATTAAACGCTCCGCGTCTTGTCGATTCAATAATTCTATCTCGTTTATGTTTACAAAGGCTGGTTTACCTTGATAATTAACTTGAGCCCAATTTTTTTCTATATAATTAATAGGGATGAGGCTTTCCTTAGGAATATTTGAGAGAATAGGACTTTTAGAATCAGCTTTTTGATAAAGAGCCGTTGATTTTTCAAAAGAGGCTGCTAAATCTTGGTCACTTTTAAGTTCCTTGTTTTCGATTAGCCACTTGGGTAACCAACCTTCAACTTTCCCTTGATAGCGCACTTTAAGCCAACCGGTTTGTTCTTGAATAATTTCAATAGGAAAGTCAGGATCAATTTCGGTTAAAACCTCGGAATTAGTAGTTGGAAAAGAGTGCAGAACGATTCCTTGACGATCAATTGGTAAAGCTTTTAAATTGCTAAGATTAACAATTCCCCATACTGTTATGACGCTAATTATAAGTGTTAATAAGAAAGGAGTAAGTCGCTTTTTAGTTAAGTGTTTCAAATTTTTGGTCCAAACGATAGCCATCCTATATTCCTCCACTATTCCTCTATTAATTGCATTATAGTTGATTAATTGAATTAAAGGTCAACTCTAGATGGACTGTTACACAATAGTAACTAGATTGTTAATCATTTGCTATAAAGTAAACTAAAGAAGAATTTTAATTCAACTTGACAAATCAATCATCATTGAGTAATCTGAACATAATTAATCAATTCGGTGAAATAGACAAGTAGCTCTGTAATATACAGTGAGCAACGTTGAGTGAAAAGTTGCATTTGAGAGTGAAGACACTATGGAGAAGAATAATCAAAAGTTATTCCGTCAATCACGTTACGATTAAGAGGTAATGGATAAATTCATTACAAATATAGGTGGTACCACGTTAATGCGTCCTAAGTGAAAACTTAGGGCGCTTTTATATTAGGAGGGGTAGAATGATTCAAAAGATGAAAGGCACCGTTGATATCTTGCCAGAGGATAGTTATCGTTGGCAATATGTCGAAGATGTAGCAAGAGATTTATTTGATCAATATATGTATCGTGAAATACGGACACCGCTTTTTGAGTCCTATGATTTATTTTCACGTTCAGTTGGTAATACTTCAGATATTGTCTCTAAAGAAATGTATGACTTCTATGATAAAGGAGAACGACATATTAGTTTACGCCCCGAAGGGACTGCGGGTGTTGTGAGAGCATACGTTGAGAATAAATTGTTTGGTCCAGAACATGCACAGCCTTTTAAGGTTTATTATTTAGGTCCTTACTTTCGTTACGAAAGACCCCAAGCAGGACGTCAACGACAGTTCAATCAAATGGGCGTCGAAGTTTTCGGGTCAGAAAATCCAGCAACGGATGTGGAAGTTATCAGTTTAGCTTGGCATTTCTTTCAAGAGTTAGGTTTAAAAAATATTACTTTACAAATTAACTCACTAGGAAAGCCAAACGATCGGCAGGCTTATCGTCAAGCGCTTATTGCTTATTTTGAGCCACATATTCATAATTTAAGTGATGATTCTAAAAAAAGACTGCATGACAATCCACTGCGTGTACTAGATTCAAAAGATGCTAAGGATAAAGCTTATGTAAAAGAGGCTCCAAGTATTTTAGATTATTTATCTAAAGAGAGTAAGGACCATTTTGGACAAGTTCAATCCATGCTCAAGCAACTAGAAATACCTTTTGAAGTCAATGACAAGGTGGTAAGAGGTTTGGATTATTATCAGGATACTATTTTCGAGTTTGTAGTAGATGATAATCGGATTGGTGCTCAATCAACGGTTTGTGGTGGTGGTCGCTATGATGGACTGGTTCAACAAATTGGCGGACCTGAGAAGCCTGGCTTTGGTTTTGGATTAGGGCTTGAACGTCTCATGTTATTAATGGATCAACAAAAGATTGACATTCCACCATATGAGCCTCTAGACTTATATGTCTTATGTCGTGATGAGTCGGTTAATCAATTAGCAACCGAGTTAGTTCAAAAGGCTAGATATGCTGGATTGATTGCAGAAAGAGATTACTTATTTAGAAGCATAAAGTCTCAGTTTAAAACAGCCGGCAAATTAGGGGCCAAATTAACTATTATGTTGGGTGAGCAAGAAGTTGAGTCTGAGATATTAGTTGTTAAAAATCAAGAAAATGGGACTGAGACCGAGATTTCAAAAGGTGACTTATGGTCTGATTTTTATGGCGTTTATCGCCGTTTAACAACGGATACGAGTGTAATTGATAAATATTTTAGGGGTGAATAAAATGACAGAAAGAACTGTATATTGTGGATTAGTAGATGAACAGTACCTTGGTAAAGCGATCACATTAAAAGGATGGGTACAAAAAAGAAGAGATTTAGGGAGTTTAATTTTTGTTGATTTACGTGATCGTGAAGGCTTTTGTCAAGTGGTCTTTAATGCTGAGAGACTTTCAAAAGAAGATTTTGAGCTAGCCAATCGGATTCGTTCAGAATACATTATTGAAGTGACTGGAGAATTGGCATTAAGAGAAAACAATCAAATGAATAAGCAAGTTAAAACAGGACGTTTTGAGCTGTATGCCAATGCTTTAACCATCTATACTAAAGCTAAAACGCCTGCTATATATATTGAAAATGATTTGGATGTGGATGAAGAAGTTCGCTTAAGAAATCGTATGTTAGACTTACGTCGTCCTAAAATGCAAGCAAATATTCGCCTACGTCATAATGTAACGCGAACAATCCGTAATTTCTTAGACCAAAGAGGATTTGTTGATGTTGAGACACCTATGTTAACCAAATCCACTCCGGAAGGTGCTAGAGACTATTTAGTACCTACTCGCCGTGAAGGGGGATCCTTTTTTGCATTACCTCAATCACCCCAACTATTTAAGCAACTGCTGATGGGTGCAGGCATGGATCGCTATTATCAAATAGTTAAATGCTTCCGAGACGAAGATTTACGTGGTGACCGTCAACCAGAATTTACCCAAGTCGATATTGAAACCAGCTTTTTAGGTCAAGAAGATATTCAATCATATATAGAAGAGATGCTAAAAGAAGTTGTCAAAGAAACAAGAGGAGTAGAAATTAAGCAAGCATTCCCAACCATGACTTATGCTCAAGCAATGGAAGAATACGGGTCAGATAAACCAGATATTCGCTTTGACATGAAATTAAAAGACCTCTCTCAATGGGCTGAACATAGTGAATTTGGCGTCTTTAAAAATGCTGTAAAAGATGGAGGGCAAGTCAAAGCCATAAACCTTAAAGGCTTAGCTGATGAATACACACGCAAGACAGCAGATGCCTTATCAGAAGTTGTTAAACCCTATGGAGCTAAAGGCTTAGCGTGGATTAAAGTATTAGAGGAAGGCTTTAATGGACCAATCGCTAAATTCTTTACTGAAGAAGACCAAGACCAGATTAAAGAGACGTTGGAAGCTAAAGAGGGAGACATCCTCTTCTTTGTGGCTGATCAAGCCAGTGTCATTGCTGATTCCTTAGGCGCTTTACGTAATCATTTAGCCAAGAAACACACCTTATACGATGTTGAAGAGTTAGCTTTTTTGTGGGTTACCGATTGGCCATTATTTGAATATGATGAAGATAATCAAAGATATGTTGCTATGCATCATCCGTTTACTGCTCCGCAAAACGACGATGTCCAAGCATTAAAAGACAATCCAGCGGATGCTAAAGCTAAAGCCTACGACATTGTTCTTAATGGTTATGAAGTGGGAGGTGGATCTCTAAGAATTTATCAACGTGAGATGCAAGATCAAATGTTTGAATTATTAGGATTTACTGCTGAAGAAGCTAAAAGTCAATTTGGTTTCTTATTAGAAGCAATGGATTACGGCTTCCCTCCTCATGGTGGTATCGCTTTAGGCTTAGATCGATTAGTGATGATACTTGCTCAAGAGCCTAATATTCGTGAAGTCATTGCCTTTCCAAAGAATGGTCGTGGTCACGACTTATTAACAGATGCACCAAGTCATGTTTCGACCGATCAATTGGATGAGTTATATTTACAATTAAAAGCTAAAAAATAATTCCCATTAAAATTTGAAGTAGTTATTAATACCACTATCTTTCTGACGAAAGATAGTGGTATTCTAAAATTTAAGGGATAAATGTGATGAATATCTCATTTAGAATGTTATCAATTCAATTTATCGAAGTGACCGATTTAACGGAAACGTTTTCTATCGTATGTTAGACTAGAGTTAACAAATAATTAAGGAGGAAATAAAATGTCCCACAGTATTAATGTTAATTCTGAAATTGGTCGCTTGAAGAAAGTAATGCTTCACCGTCCGGGTAAAGAATTAGAAAATTTGATGCCAGATTACCTTGAACGCTTATTGTTTGATGATATTCCTTATCTTGAAGCAGCGCAAAAAGAACACGATGAATTTGCTAAGTTATTAGAAAGCCTAGGTGTTGAAGTACTTTATTTGGAAAAATTAGTGGCTGAAGCAATTGATGCAGAAGGATTGAAAGAACAATTTGTTGATGAGTGGATGGCTGAAACAGGGTTAGAGCCAGGCCAAAATTATGACCAAGTTAAACAGTATTTAATGGATATGGAAGATACCTATGAAATGGTATTAAAAACGATGGAAGGATTCAAGAAGAGTGAGATTAAGCATGAATCAAATGGTTTTGATGAATTGCTGTCAAACTATCCTTTTTTAGTGGACCCAATGCCAAACTTATACTTCACTCGAGATCCCTTTGCAACGATGGGTAACGGTGTTTCTCTTAACCACATGTACTCAGATACACGTAACCGTGAAACATTATATGGAAAATATATCTTTAACTATCACCCAGAATATAAAGGAACTACCCTTTATTATGAACGTGATGAAGATACACGTATCGAAGGTGGAGATGAGTTAGTTTTATCTAAAAACACTCTAGCAGTTGGGATTTCTCAACGTACTGATAAATATTCAATCGAGAAATTAGCTCGCAACTTATTTAAAGAGACTGAATTCAAAGAAGTATTAGCATTCTTAATCGATAACAACCGTAAATTCATGCATTTAGATACTGTATTTACTATGATCGATTATGATAAATTCACTATCCACCCTGAAATTGAAGGCGAATTAAAAGTCTTCTCAGTAACTCCTGGTGAAAATGGTGAAATCAAGGTGACTGAAAAAGAAGGGCTGTTAGAAGACATCTTAGCAGAAGCTTTAGGTTTAGAAAAAGTTACCTTAATCCGTTGTGGTGGTGATGACATCGTAGCTGGAGCACGTGAACAATGGAACGATGGTGCCAACACCTTAACGGTAGCACCAGGTGAAGTAATTGTTTACAACCGTAATACTGTAACCAACAAATTATTGATTGAAAATGGTATTAAGATTCACCAAATCGAAGGTAGTGAATTAGTACGTGGTCGTGGTGGTCCTCGTTGCATGTCAATGCCATTTGTTCGCGAAGATATTTAATTTTTTTGATAAACACACAGATATAGGAGGGAATTTATGTTCCAAGGAAGAAACTTTTTAAAAGAAATCGACTTTACTGCCGACGAATTAAACTACTTAATTGATTTCTCAATTCACTTAAAAGACTTGAAAAAACGTGGGATTCCACACGAGTATTTAAAAGGACAAAACATTTGTCTATTATTTGAAAAAACATCTACTCGTACAAGAGCAGCCTTTACAGTAGCTGCTAATGACTTAGGTGCGGCTCCAGAATTCTTAGGTGCTAATGACATTCAATTAGGTAAAAAAGAATCTGTAGAAGATACAGCACGCGTTTTAGGTAGCATGTTCGACGGTATTGAATTCCGTGGTTTCAGTCAAGAGATGGTCGAAGACTTAGGTAAATACGCTGGAGTTCCTGTGTGGAACGGTTTAACTGATGAATGGCATCCAACTCAAATGATTGCTGATTATATGACCTTAAAAGAAAATTTTGGAGAGCTAAAGGGCAAAAAGTTAGTATATTGTGGTGACGGTCGTAATAATGTGGCTAATTCATTATTCATCACTGGGGCTATTATCGGTGTTAATGTGACCATCGCTTCACCAGAAGAATTATTCCCAGATGAAGAATTGGTAGCAAAAGCTCAAGAGTACGCGAAAGAATCAGGTGCTACTATTGAAATTACATCTGATATTAAAGCCGCTGTTAAAGATGCTGATGCATTATATACAGACGTTTGGGTTTCAATGGGTGAAGAAGACAAGTTCGAAGAACGTGTTAACTTATTAAAACCATACCAAATCAATAAAGAATTGACTGACTTAATTGAGGGAGATTATATTATCCTTCACTGCTTACCAGCTTTCCATGATACAGAAACAAAATATGGTAAAGATGTAGCAGAAAGATTCGGTGTTAAAGAAATGGAAATTACTGACGAAGTATTCCGCAGTAAACAAGCCCGTCAATTTGAACAAGCTGAAAACCGTATGCACTCAATCAAAGCGATTATGGCAGTTACTAACGGGAACTTGTTCATTCCTAAAGCTTAATAACAATAACATTACCCTATAAAAAGTGAAACGGGGCATGAAATCCGATTGTGGCCATGAACCGCAATCGGATTTTGTTTTAAAAAAGGAGGAGGAAGAAAATGGAAAAGATGAAGAAACGAAAGATGTTGAATGCTTTTACGATACTATTTATTATTACGGCGGTTATCGCTGTATTAACGTGGATTATTCCATCAGGCGCCTATGAGGTGGATCCTGAAGGAAATTTTATTGCTGGAACTTATCACACAGTAGAGCGTACACGTCAAGGGTTGTGGGATTTATTTGCTGCACCTATTCGTGGTTTTTTAGGTACAGAAACTACTCCTGGTGCAGTGGATGTTTCCTTATTCATTATGATTGTTGGAGGATTTCTAGGAGTAGTCACTGAAACAGGTGCCATTGATGCTGGGATTGCCTCTACCATCAAAAACAATAAGAATAATGTTACAGGTTTAATTTGGATTTTAATGGGTATCTTTGCTATTGGTGGTTCTACTTATGGTATGGCCGAAGAGACTATTGCCTTCTATCCACTCTTAATTCCATTAATGGTGGGTATCGGAATGGATGCCTTGGTGGCAGTCGCAATCATTTTAGTTGGTGCAGGTTTAGGGGTTCTATCTTCAACAGTTAACCCATTTGCAACAACTATTGCTTCCGATATGGCGGGAATTTCTATGGCTGACGGTATGTTACTACGTTTTATCTTCCTAGCTGTTACCTATGTAATTGGAGCTATGTATGTAACTCGTTATGCTAAGAAAGTTTTAGCTGATAAGAATAACTCTATGATTGCTGACCATATGGAAGCCGATAAAGAAAAATGGAAAGTCCCAGATGATGTACCGAAAGTAACTTCTAAACAAAAGGGTGTCCTTTGGTTATTTGTCCTTACTTTTGTGATTATGATTCTTTCTTTAATTCCATGGGCTGATCTAAATGACAACTTTACATTCTTCAATACTGTTCATGAATCCTTACTAGGTATACCAGTAGTCGGAGATTTAATTGGGCAGTCATTAGAAGGCTTACCATTTGGTACTTGGTACTTAGTTGAAATTTCAGTTCTATTCTTCTTAATGTCAGTAATTATTGCTGCTTATTATGGTATTAAAGAAGATCGCTTTGTAGAAGTATTTATCGCAGGTGTTAAAGATTTAATGTCAGTAGCTCTAATTGCTGCAGTCGCTCGTGGTATTCAAGTAGTTATGAACGATGGCCAAATTACCGCTACTGTATTACACTGGGGAGAACAAGGGTTAGCGAATTTACCAAAAGGTGTTTTCACAGTCTTAACTTATATCTTCTATATCCCAATGTCCTTCTTAATTCCATCGACTTCTGGTCTAGCAGCAGCTACTATGGGTATCATGGCGCCATTAGCCCAATTTGCTGATGTATTAGAAAGTATTGTAGTAACTGCTTTCCAATCTGCCAGTGGTATTGTAAACTTAATTACTCCTACTTCTGGTGTCGTTATGGGAGCTTTAGCAATTGCCAATATCGAACTAACAACTTGGTGGAAATTTATGCGTAATTTGATTATCATTATCTTTGTAGTGACAATTGTCTTACTATTAATTGGAGCTTACTTAGGAATTTAAAGGAGTGTTTAAATGGATTACCAATTAACTAAAAATCATCAAGAACCAGCTATTGAAACTTTGCGCCAATGGGTTGCTATTCCATCTGTATTAGATGAAAATGATGCGGAAACTCCATTTGGTCAACCCATTCAAGAAATGCTAGAATTTGCTTTAAAAACTTGTCAAGAAATGGGCATGGAAACCTATATTGATCCAGAGGGTTATTATGGTTATGCAGAAATGGGTCAGGGTGAAGAGTTGTTTGGTGTTCTATGTCACTTGGATGTGGTTCCAGCTTTAAACCCAGATGAATGGACAACGCCTCCATTTGAAATGGATATCCGTGAAGGAGCCTTATTTGGTCGTGGAACACAAGATGATAAAGGACCTTCTATTGCTGCCTTGTATGCATTAAAAGCTTTATTAGACCAAGGACATGAATTAAATAAACGTGTTCGCTTTATCTTTGGAACAGACGAAGAGAACTTGTGGCGTGGGTTAAACCGTTACAATGAAAAAGAAGAGCAAGTAACAATGGGTATTGTTCCTGACTCATCTTTCCCTCTAACCTATGCAGAAAAAGGCTTACTACAGTTGCACATCACCGGTCCAGGTTCAGATGCTTTTGAAATGGAAAATAAAGGAGCCCTAAATGTGGTGCCTGATAAAGCTATTTACAAGGGTGATAAAAAAGATGAATTAGTACAAATTCTTGAGGATTTAGGCTACAAATACCAAGTAGACGGTGAAACTTTAACTGTTTTAGGTAAATCCGTTCACTCTAAAGACTCCTTAAAAGGAGACAATGCTTTAACGCATCTAATTGAAGGAATGTCTGAATTATATGACCATCCTGTCTTAAAATTTGTTAAAGATCACTTTGCTAATGATGTTAATGGTAAGAGTATCTTTGGTGAGGTTGAAGACCAAGCATCTGGCAGCCTAACATGTAACATTGCTAACCTAGAGGTTACGGCAGAAGAGTCTAAACTAGGTATTGATATGCGTATTCCTGTAACTGCTGACAAAGATCAATTGGTAGAACAATTAGCTAAAGTAGCAAAAGAGTACAAACTCAAGTATAATGAGTTTGATTATCTAGCTTCGTTATATGTTCCAGTTGACTCTGAGTTAGTAACTACTTTGTTAAAAGTATATCGCGACTTAACTGGCGATATGACTGAACCAATTTCTTCTGGTGGCGCTACCTTTGCTCGCACAATGAAAAATTGTGTGGCATTTGGTGCCCTTCAAGAAGGGGTAGAAGATACAATGCATCAAATAGATGAAAGAATGCCACTCGATAATTTCTATCAAACCATGGAAATCTATGCCCATGCATTGAAGGCTTTAGTTACTAAGGCCTAATGAAAGGATTGAATATATGAAAAAACGTAAAATTGTTGTCGCTTTAGGTGGGAATGCGATTCTATCTTCCGACCCAAGCGCTCAAGCACAAAAAGACGCTTTAAAAGAAACAGCAAAACATTTAGTGAAATTAATTCAAAATGGAGACGAGGTTATTATTACTCACGGTAATGGTCCCCAAGTTGGAAATCTATTGCTACAAAATATTGCAGCTGATTCTGAGAAAAACCCAGCTTTCCCATTAGATTCATTAGTGGCTATGACCGAAGGCTCAATTGGTTATTGGTTACAAAATGCCATGCAAAATGAATTAAATAAATTAGGTATCGATAAGCCAGTAGTTAGTTTGGTCACTCAAGTTATTGTAGATAAAAACGATCCAGCTTTTGATAACTTATCAAAACCAATTGGACCATTCTACAGTGAAGAAGAAGCCAAACAACAAATGGCTGAAACTGATGCTAGCTTTAAAGAAGATGCTGGTCGTGGATGGCGTAAAGTTGTTGCTTCACCTAAGCCAGTTGCTATCAAAGAAGTTGATTCCATCAATACCCTAGTAAATGCTGGTAATGTAGTGGTTGCAACTGGTGGTGGCGGTATTCCAGTACTTGAAGACAATGGCCAATTAGTTGGAGTAGAAGCAGTTATTGATAAAGACTTTGCTTCACAAAAACTAGCTAACGATCTCGGAGCTGACTTGTTTATCGTTCTAACAGGTGTGGATTATGTCTATGTAAACTACAACAAACCAAATCAAAAAAAATTAGAAAAAGTTTCGATCGAAAGCTTGAAAGAATATATTAAAGAAGAGCAGTTTGCACCGGGATCTATGTTACCAAAAGTTGAAGCAGCTATTGCATTCGTTGAAAATACAGATCATGGTAAGGCTGTCATTACTTCATTAGAAAATCTTCAAGCATTAATTGAAAATGAATCCGGAACGATTATTAAAAAATAAGAGCTTGTTATTTTTTTAAAATTAATATACAATGAGACAAAATTAATAATTAAATCTTAAAGAGAGTAGATTATGCAAGACTGAATAGCAAGTTGGGATGATGGGAGCCGATGAGTCTTAATTAATTGAACCGCACTTTATTATTTGGGTGAATGAAATGAGTAGTTCATCACGTAGGCAACTGCGTTATCAATTTAAGACCTTAAAATTTAAGGTGAATTAGAGTGGTACCGCGTATAACCATATGCCTCTAGAAGGAATTCTAGAGGCTTTTTTGTATAGAAAGGAAGATTTTATGTTAGTAAAAAAGCAAATTGTTGAAACTTTATATCCTATATTATCAGAGCACTTGACCCAAGAACAGATCGAAAATTTAATTGAACAACCTAATAATAATGAGCACGGAGACTATGCTTTTCCAGTTTTCTCTTTGGCTAAAATATTTCGCAAAGCCCCCCATCAAATTGCTGAAGAAGTAGCAAAAAAAATTGATACTTCTGCATTTGAAAAAGTTCAAGTAGTCGGAGCTTATATCAATTTTTATATTAAGCGCGACGACTTGGCTAGCAAAGTCTTAAAAGAAGTACTTGAACAAGGTGAAAGCTATGGTCAAACAGATATTGGTAAAGGAGGTAACGTTCCAATTGATATGTCGTCTCCTAATATCGCTAAGCCAATGTCAATGGGACACTTACGGTCAACCGTATTAGGGAATTCGATTGCCTTAATTTTGGAAAAATTAAATTATAATCCTATTCGTATTAACCACTTAGGTGATTGGGGAACGCAATTTGGTAAATTAATTGTTGCTTATCAAGGTTGGGGTGATGAAGAAACAGTAAGGAAAGATCCAGTTAATGAATTAGTAAAGTTATATGTTGATTTCCATGAAAAAGCTGAAGAAAATCCCGAATTAGAAGATCAGGCAAGACAAGTCTTCAGAGCCCTAGAAGATGGCAATGAAGAGTATCATAGACTATGGACTTGGTTTAAAGAAGAGTCTATTAATGAATTTAAACGTGTTTACAATCTTTTAAATATTAAATTTGATCATTATACTGGAGAATCGTTCTATAATGATAAGATGGGCGAAGTTTTAGATTATTTAGCAGATAATAATATCTCTAAAATCGAACGTGGAGCCACAATTGTTGACCTTGAAAAGTATCACTTACCTGTTGCTTTAATTAAAAAATCAGATGGAGCTACTTTGTATCTGACTAGAGACTTAGCGACTGCTTACTATCGCAAGCGTACTTTTGATTTCGTGATGAGTTTATATGTTGTTGGTAATGAGCAAAGTGATCACTTTAGACAATTAAAAGCTGTTTTAAATGAAATGGGTAACGATTGGGCTGAAAATATGCACCATATTCCATTTGGCTTGATTACTTTAAATGGTAAAAAGTTATCCACTCGTAAAGGTAAGATAGTTTTACTTGAAAAAGTGCTTAATGAAGCGATTGAAATTGCCGATAAACAGATCACAGCTAAGAACCCTGACTTAGAAAATAAAGCTGAGATTGCTAAACAAGTGGGTGTGGGAGCTGTTGTCTTCCATGACTTAAAAGCAGATCGTCTCAACTCTTTTGATTTTAATTTAGATGATATCGTTCAATTTGAAGGTGAAACTGGTCCATATGTTCAGTATACTTATGCGCGTTTAAATACAGTGCTTAATAAATATAGTAAGGAAATAAAGCCAACGGAAGAGTTGAAGTTAGATCATGAACACTCATGGGAAATCATTAAATTAATTAAACAGTATCCAGAAGTCATTATTAAGGCAGCTGAGCATTTTGAACCATCAGTCATTGCAAAATATGTTATTCAATTAGCACAATTGTCCAATAAGTATTATGCCAAAGTCCGTATTTTGGAAGAAAATGATCAGTTAGAATCAAGAATTCAATTGGTTAAAGCGATTACGATTGTTCTAAAAGATGCATTATCATTGCTAGGTATTGGCGCTCCTGAAAAGATGTAATGAGAACCTCCTGTTAACATTTATTGGACACCTTTCATTGTTTGATTTATATATTCACAAGTGAGATAATATCTATGAATAAATGACATAAAAGGTGAGTAAATATAGTGGCATCTTTTGAATTGAATTTTGAAAATTGAAAACTAAATTTCTATACAAAAGACTCCTTTTATCGTCAGTAAACAATTTACTTTGACAAAGAAAGGGGTCTTTATGGTTAATCGGGCAATTGAAAATTATATTAACGATATATATAACTATGATTTTTTCAATCGACTTTCAATTGATGAAGTCAATCAAATTACTTCTAACTCTATTTTTCATCACATTCCAAAAGGTCAGTTAATCTTTTTTCAAGATGATCCAAATATTTATTGTTATTTCGTCTTTAAAGGATTGGTTCGTCTTGAAAGAGAAAATGCTTCAGGAGAGTTTTGTTACTTAGATTATGTGGCGGAGGAAAGTTTTTTTCCTTATGCGGAATTCTTTTTTAAAGACCACCATCTTTATGATGCCTATGCAGCTACAGATGTTGATTTAGCTTACATCCCCAAAAACCTAATGGAAAATATTGTCTTTAAAAATGCGGAACAATTCAAATTTCTTTATGAAAATTTAGCCAGTGTCCAATATTATTTGGAAAAACGTGTGCAAATGACGGCTATACCAAGTGCTTCTAGCCGAGTAATTCAGACCCTGGCTTTATGGATGTATGATATGGGGCGTTTTATGGGTGATCATGTGGTTATTCCACATCCATTGACTATTAACGAAGCGGCGACAGTAGCCGGTACGACAAGAGAGACAGCAGGAAGAGTCATTAAAGATTTAACTCAAGAGAAAAAAATTACTTTTACACGTAAAAAAATAATTTATCATGATTGGAAATATTTTAACGACCTGATTCAGTAACTATCAAAGAGGTGAGAAAACAATGAAAATTTATACGCGAACAGGAGATCAAGGGAATACGCGTTTAATTGGCAACCGTGTGGTAGCCAAAAACAACCCCTTAGTTGAGGCATATGGAAGTATTGATGAACTCAATTCTTATATTGGTATCCTTATTGCAAGCCCTAATTTAGCCGATGAAATTCGTCAAGATTTATTAGAAATTCAACAATTACTATTTGATTGTGGGACAGATGTTGCAAACGCAGATGAAAAGATTCCTTATCGTACCACAGAGACTGCTATTACTTGGTTAGAAGAACGAATTGATGCTTACGATAAAAGAGTTGACCCTATTGAATCTTTTATCTTGCCTGGAGGAACCATGGAAGCCAGTCAACTTCAATATGCTCGTAGTATTGCTCGTAGAGTTGAAAGAAGGCTGGTTAGCCTACCAATTTCTGAAAAGTTAAATCCGAATGTCTTAAAATTTCTTAATCGGCTTTCCGATTATTTGTTTGTAGGTGGTCGCTTAGTTAACCACCTTAATAATCAAGCAGAACCGAAGTATGTAAGATCGGGGAAAGTGTTTCGCTAAGTGGTTTAAATTAATTGTGAGGAGATAGAAAATGAAGATTGGTGTTATTTCTGATCTCCATATTGATTTACAAGCAGAGCCCTACGCTCAAACAATTATTGATTTACTGGCTAAAGAAACTGATGAGTGGAATTTGTCTTATTTAATTATAGCTGGAGACATAGCGAATCATCAGTCTTTAGTTTTTTCATTCATTAAGGACTTACAAGCAGCCATAACCATCCCTTTATATTTTGTTCCAGGAAATCACGATTATTGGTCTACTAATCAAGAAACCCAAATTATTTATGATAGCTATTGTAACCATCCGAACTGTTTAATAAGAAAGCCACTTTCTCTAAATCAAGATTGGGGATTAGTCGGGCACTCCGCTTGGTACAATCATTCGGGAAATTTTGGACGTCATGATGAAAAATTTCTTCAAGCAGGTAGATACCAAGGTTATAAGTGGGAGGATAAACTACATATTAATTGGCAGCAATCTGATCGCCAAGTCTCAAGAGAATTTGCCAGAACAATAGAAAAAGATATGATCTATCTAAACAAAGCTAATTATATTCTAGTCACTCATTTTGTAACAGATTTTGATTTGCAAATCTTACCAGATCCTAAATTTCAAGAAGACATAGATTATTTTAATGCTTTTATTTCTACTGATGATCTTAAGCCTCTTTATGATAAATATCCCATCCGTCATAGTTTTATGGGACATGTCCACCGCAGACAGAAACTGACTAAGCAAGGATGTAATTATTATTTAACAAGTTTAGGAACACCTAGAGAGTGGGAAGAGGGATCGACTTTGTTGGACAATCTAAAGGAAGCTTTGAAGGTTATTGAGATAGGAGAGTAGAAATGGAAAAATATCGTGATATACATATTATGCCATTAAGTAATGATGAGTCCTTAGTTATTGCTTGTGACACTTCAGCTTCAATCGGCCAAAAAGAAGCTGATGTTTTAAGCGTTTCACCCCAAATTACTGCAGCTTTTGCTGTTCGCGTGGTACTTATGGAGGTTCTTTCTGTAAACGCCCAGCCACAATTATTAATAAATATGTTTGGCAATGAAATGAATCCAACTGGAGATTTAATGCTTGATGGTATAAAAAAAGAACTGGCATTAGCAGGTCTTTTTGATTTAGCAATGAATGGCTCAACTGAGGAAAATATGCCAACTAAGATGACATCCCTTGGACTCACCTTGCTTGCAAAGGCCAAAATCGCTGATTTAAAAATAAAAAAAGTCCAACCAGGGGATCAAGTCTATCAAATAGGAAAACCTTTAATGGGTCAGGATTTAATTGACCAGGTCGATCAAATAGTTAGTTATCAAGAGCTTTACCACTTATTAAATCTTAAAGATGTCATTCATGAAATAGTTCCAATTGGGTCTCAAGGTGCGATTGCTGAAGCACAGCAAGTGGCTAAATTTAACCAACTTGATTTTAGATTAGGTCAAGATTTACCTCAATTTTATCAATCAGCAGGGCCTGCAACATCGCTCTTAATTGTAATAAAACCAGCTTTTAAAGCTAATTTATTGACAGTTTTTAAAGATATTAAATGGGTGGGTGAGCTATATTGATTGAGTCTATTATTTTATATTTTCAATTTTTTACAGCAATCCCAATTAATCAATCAGTCGATCAAGCAGCTACTAAATTAAAAAAAGGGGTAATCTATTTCCCAGCTTTTGCTTTTATATATGCCGGAATCTTTGCTTTGTTCTTTTTTTTATTTCGTAACTTTTTCTCATCCACCATCGCATGGTCTCTATTAATTATCTTGGATATTTTACTAACTAGAGGCTTTCATTATGATGCTTTGGCTGATACTGCTGACGGACTATTATCCTCTAAAAAAGCTGATGAGATGGTTCGAATTATGAAAGATTCAGCAATTGGAGCCAATGGTGCTTTGATCTTAATTTCGACTATTTTACTTACCTTTGTTTTAGGAAGAGAGTTTTTAATTAATTATTTTGAAAATGAAATAGTCTTTGTTATTGCTTGGGCTGCCAGTGGTCGTAGCTGTTTACCCTTAATGTTTTATCAGTTAGTGTATGTTGGTGATAACCCCAATGGCTTAGGTAGTCTTTTCCTAGGCGTTTCTACTTGGAAAATTGTGGCCAGTCAGATTTTAACAATGGCCTTCTTTTTCCTATTAGGGTGGCCGTATCTACTTAGTTATATAAGTCTTTTGCTTACCATGTATTTTTATCGCTATTTCGTGTATCATAAAATTTCAGGTATGACAGGAGATACCATGGGAGCTGCTGCTTTAATTGGTCAAATCATTTATATGCTGTTTGTTTTACTTCTTTTTAATAAGAATTAGGATTGTTATTTTCTTTAATAATTATGCTATAATGATGCTAAGCTCTTTGATAATTAAGATAGAATAGGGGAAGCACGTGAGAATCGTGCGCAGTCCCTTGCTACTGTATGGATGAAAATCTAAGTCAGATTACCTATTTTATCAAGGATGATTGTTATTTCTCAAGGTCTCGTAACAAGGTTCGTTAACAAATACGTTTATTAACCAGACAAGTAGCCTAGTCTGGTTTTTTTAAGGAGGTAAGATGAAGGCAAAAGATTTAGTAACCCTTGCTCATATGATGTCATTGTCAATCATCTTAGCACAGTTCAAGCTATTCTTGACAGTAGCTTTTGATTCAAGTCCAGCTTTTATACTCTTGCTAGCTATGAGAAGATCTGCTGGCGCGATAGTTGGTGCTATAGGACATTTAACAACGGCAATGAGCTCAGCTTTTCCCTTAAGTATTCCACTTATCTTTTATTAATGGCACTTATGATACTAGCTCAGATTAATTTTGTTATGATTTATCGTAAATTTAAATCTTTGAAATATGGCCGGTTATTCTTCCAACTCTAGGCGCCTGCTTGTTTAATGTTTTATTACCACTTCTATGTTTTCAACCGATTTTAGGGGCTGCAATGCTGGTAAGTTTCTTTTGGCCCTTAAAGCTAGCTACTCTTGCTAATATATTGTTAGCTTTGCGACTTTTTGAAGGTCTAACAAAAATAAATATATCGATGTTTAGGAAGTGAGTGAATGGGGGAAATTATTTATTATACTGGAGGAGCTAAATCTGGTAAATCTAGATTAGCTCAAGAAGAAATTTATAGACGAAAGCTTCAAAATATTGCTTATATAGCAACCCAAGCCAATAAGTTTTCTGATTCAGAAGTAAAAAGGAGTATTGAAAAACATCGTTTATCAAGACCCAAAGATTGGGATACTTATGAACAGGCTCATGATTTGGATCAATTGGTTAAGCAACTTTCAAATAATTATCAAATTGCTTTAGTCGATTGTATGACGGTTTGGCTAACCAATATTCTTTTTGATAAATGGCAATTCTTAGCTAACAATCAAGAACTATCTTTTGATGAGTATGTCAATGAACTAAAGGGTGAGCAAATCCAAAAGCTAGAAGATTTTGTTATGGAAGAGCTTAATGCTTTTTTAAAAGAAATAAAAGCTTCATCAACGGATTTTATCATTGTGTCAAATGAGCTAGGTCTAGGATTAGTTCCAGAGTATAAACTCGGGCGCATTTTCAGAAATATTCATGGTTTAATGAATCAAGAAATTGCCAGACAAGCGAACTTAGTTTATTGGGTGGTTTCAGGAATTGCAGTGAATATAAAGTAAAAAAATTTAAATAAATAAAGGAGAAAATTAAATGAATAAAAAAATTGCTGTTTTAATGATGTTTGTGATGACTCTGTTTACCGGACAAATGGTATCTAGTGAAGAAACGACGGTTCTCACATTGACCGATATGGTTGGTAGAGAAGTTGTGCTTGAAGAGGGACCCGTTGATGAAATTGTTACTTTAATGCCAGCAGATGCTGAGATACTCTTTGAAATAGGAGCGGGAGACACTATTGTGGGTCGAGGAACTTATGTAGACTTCCCGGCAGATGAAGTGGAAGAGATTCCAGCTATCGCTACTGGTGAAAATTTAAATATTGAAGAAATTATTGCCCTAGACCCAGAAGTGGTTGTGATGACTGCTATGTCCTTAACTGAAGATCAAATGACTGCTATTGAAGACGCAGGAATTACCGTCTTGGTGACAGATGCCCAGACAATTGAGGAAGTCTATGAAGCAATCGATTTGCTCGGTCAATTAGTTGGTAAAGAAGAAGAAGCAGACCAATTAATTGAAGAAATGGAAACAGTCTTTAAAGAGTTTGAAGAAAAAGCTGACCAAGAAGAAGAATCTAAGAGTGTTTATTATGAAGTTTCTCCGCTAGAGTTTGGCTTATGGACTGCTGGTTCTGAAACCTTCATGGATGAAATTGGACAGATGTTGAATTTAGAAAATGTTTTTGCAGATCAAAAATCCTTTGTTGAAGTCTCAGAAGAACAAGTTTTATTAGCCAATCCACAAGTAATCATTACTACTTCTCTTCCTATGGATGAAGAGGCTCCTTCTCCTGAAGAAGAAATTATGCAACGCAAAGAATGGGATGACCTTTCAGCTGTAAAAAATGATAAAGTTTTTGCAGTAGACAATTCTGCTTTCACTAGACCTGGACCGCGCTTGATGGATGCTGTCAAAGAATTATATGATCTAGTTTATGGCACAGAATAAGAGCTGGCAGCTTTCACAATCAGCTAAAAAAAGTGTCGTAAAATTAGTCCTGATGGTGTCAATAACTCTCTTAATACTAGCTATGGCTTTGATTATAGGAAGTGTGAAAATTTCTTTTACTGACTTGTATCAAGTGCTAGAAAATCAAGTCTTAAATCAACCAATGACCGACTTGGAACAACAGGCAACCATCTTACTTGCTGTTAGACTACCTCGTTTACTCACTGCTTTTTTAATCGGCATGGCCTTTTCTTTGAGTGGAATGACCATGCAAAGCTTGTTAATGAACCCCTTGGCTGATGGCTCTACCTTGGGAGTTTCAGCTGGAGCAAGCTTGGGTGCTGGCATTGCTATCGTCATTGGGATTCCTTCCTTTATCCAAAGGCAAGGAATCTTTTTGATGGCGGTGATCTTTGCTTTTGGATCACTCGTATTGATTTTATCTTTTTCTTATTATTTGGATAAACAGTTAAAGAATATGACTGTTATCTTAACTGGAATCGTCTTTACCATGCTGGTCTCTTCATTAATGAATATTTTAATGATTATTAGCAAAGAAAAGCTGCCTTCTTTAGTTTTTTGGACTTTAGGGTCGCTTTCAGGCTCCAGGTATACCGATGTTTGGGTAATGGGTGTTTGCGTCATAATAATGGGTGGCTATATTGTTATGAAATGGCAAGAATTGAACGCTTTTTCAATGGGGGAAAACATCGCAAGAAATATTGGGATAAACATAGTCTCTGTTCGAATTAAATTGTTTATTGCCACTTCCATCTTGATTGGTGTTGCTGTTTCAATAGGCGGTTCGATACCTTTTGTAGGTTTAATAACCCCCCATATTAGTCGTTTAATTGTGGGCTCCAATCATAGACGTTTGATTCCTTGGACTCTATTTATTGGTGGTAACTTTATGGTGGTAACCGATTTATTAGCTCGCACCATTGCCTCCCCCCTTGAAATACCAATAGGGGCAATCACTTCCTTATTTGGCAGCTGTATTTTTATTCTTATCTTTGCTAGGGGGAAGCGTAATGCTTAAAGTTAATAAACTCAAAATGGAATTAGATAAAAAAATAATTTTACATGACATTAATTTTGAAGTAGCCGAGGGTGATTGGTTGATGATTTGTGGACCAAACGGATCAGGAAAAACCTCATTAATAAAAGCTCTATCTGGTCAAAATCCCTACACTGGAGAAATTGAGATCTATGGCAGCAACCTTCGGCTTTTAAAAAGCAATCAAAAGGCAATGATTTTTGGTGTTTTAGACCAACATCCTGGTTCAGACTTTGATTTTACTGTAGAAGAATTAGTGCGTATGGGACGCTACCCACATCTTAAAGGCTGGTTTAAGAGCTGGACAGACATAGATCAAGAGGCGCTTGAAAGAGTCCTGCTTCAAACCAATCTATATCAAAAGCGTAAGCGATCAGTTCAAAGCTTATCAGGAGGAGAAAGGCAGCGAGCATACTTAGCTCAACTTTTTTTACAGGATCCTAAGTTATTAATATTAGATGAACCAAGTAATCATTTAGACTTAATATATGAGCAAAACCTTTTTAGAATACTTAAAGAGTGGTTGCAGCAGCCAGGACGATCCATTATTACAGTTATGCACGATTTGAGTCTTGCTAAAAAATATGGAAATCGGGCTCTATTGTTAAAAGAGGGACATCAAGTAGTTTTTAATGATGTGTCTAAGGCTTTGTCTTCAGAAAAATTAAATAGCAGTTATCAAATGGATATTACGAGTTATTTAAAAGAAAAATATCAACAATGGCAATGATAATAACCCCTAAATGTTTTTACGTCAACATTTAGGGGTGTTTTTGAAGGGTGTGAGACAGCTAATAAGATAATATCTGCTTCGATAAAAATTTTGGGCTCTTTTCCATCAGCATAGCGCATGGCAAATTCCACGGCATTAATACGGTCAAAATATTCATGGTTTAACTCGTTTTGAGCACCGATAGTTTGACTTGTTTTTCCGGTAAGTTGTGATACCACTTGAGTAAAGGGTGGTGATAAATTAAAGAAATGTAAATTATTCATTATGCAAAAAGATTCGGCCTCTTTAGCTTGATGATTTTTAGCCTCTTGTAGAACCCCTTGCAAGCGCGAGCTTGTTGAAATGAAGACATATTTGTGCAATAATATATGAACATATGGGAATTGATAGGCTACTGCTTTAGCAACTCTTAAGGTGGTCTCACCAATTGAATCCGATATGATAAAAAATGAAGTGGTAACGGATTTGCTTGATTCCTAATGGCTATCCAGTTAATGAATTAATTTAAGTTTACCATATTTCTTGAAAGAGGTGACAGAATTGAAAGAAGTTAGATTAAATGAAGGTCAGTTAGCTCCAGAAGTTCAACAACTTATTGATCAAGGTTTAAAGACTCTAAAAAAAGAAGGATTTAAAATGACCAAGAAGCGCCGAGAAATACTTTCCCTCTTTGCTGAAAACCAACGCTACCTATCTGCTTTGGGCATTCATAAAGCATTGGAAGAGAAGTATCCGACCATGTCTTATAATACTACTTATCGTAACCTCTATGATTTCGTTGAAGTGGGTATTCTTGAAACGACGGAATACCAACAAGAACAACTATTTCGATATAATTGCCATTTAACTCACGGCACAGACCATCACCATCACCATCATTTTATTTGCACCAATTGTGGTAAAACAATTCTACTTGATGCTTGTCCCATGCAACATATTACAACCGATTTATCTTCAGTTGAAATAAGGAGTCACCGCTTTGAAGTCTTTGGCCTGTGTGCTGAATGTAAAGAAGTATTACAAGATAATCCCGCATAAACTTCACAAAAGTTTTTCTTTGTTCTTGAAAAGCTTTAGATTCATGCTATAATATAGAGAGGACTTTGTTTAGATTATTATTTCTAAGGAAAGGTTACTATAAGCTCGGGGGGAGGGGAACCAGATGTCAAAAACAGTAGTTCGTGATAACGAATCATTGGATGACGCTCTTCGTCGCTTTAAGCGTAACGTTTCTAAAACCGGTACTTTGAGAGAGGCTCGTAAGCGTGAATTTTACGAAAAGCCAAGTGTTCGACGTAAAAAGAAATCAGAAGCAGCTCGTAAACGCAAGTTTTAAGCGTATCGCCTAAGCAACAATATAGAATAAAATATTCTGTTTAAAAAGAATCAGTTTTCTGGTTCTTTTTTATTTTTAAAAAATATCATAATAAGTATTAATATATCGGTCTTTTATTCCATTTTATAAGCATTTTATGGTAATCTTAACTTAGTTTATTAATAAAGGAGACGACTATTTGAATAACAACGAAAAATTCTCAAAACAAGTCACCGTCACAAACACAGATTGGCTAATTTCCTTGTTGGGCAATCATGATAAATACATACGTATGATTGAAGATAGTTTCGAAGTAGAAATAACCAACCGCGGTGAAATAATTAACATTATTGGTGAGCGTGAAGAGACAGTGGAGTCTGTTCGTCAAATCCTCCTAAACCTTATTCAACTTTTGGAAAGGCGAATCACCCCTCGATCCATGGATGTCATGACAGCCATTAAAATGGCAAAAAGTAATAAATTAGATTTTTTTCTCAACCTTTACGAAGAAGTGGTGGGTCGTTCTGCAGATGGAACAGCTATTCGTGCCAAAAACTTTGGACAGTTACAATACGTTAGAGCTGTTAACCGACAAGACGTTGTCTTTGGTATGGGACCTGCTGGAACTGGAAAGACCTACTTGGCTGTTTTGATGGCTGTCCAGGCTATGCGAGAAGGTAAAGTGAAAAAAATAATACTGACACGCCCAGCAGTCGAAGCTGGAGAAAACCTTGGTTTCTTACCAGGTGATTTGAAAGAAAAAGTAGATCCTTACTTAAGACCAATATACGATGCCTTATATAACATTTACGGAACGGAACAAACCAACCGTCTAATGGAAAGAGGCATTATCGAAATTGCGCCATTGGCTTATATGAGAGGTCGAACCCTAGACGATGCTTTTGTTATTTTAGATGAGGCTCAAAATACAACAATTGCACAAATGAAAATGTTCTTAACTCGATTAGGCTTTGGCTCAAAAATGATTATAAATGGCGATCAGTCACAAATTGACCTACCTAAAGGGGTAAAATCTGGATTGATTGACGCCTATCATAAATTAAGAAAGGTTAAACGCATTGAATTTGTATCTTTTGATGAGTTCGATGTGGTTCGTCATCCAGTAGTTGCGGATATTATTAGAGCTTATAGCAAAGAACCCATGATTGAAAACCTTCCAAGGAGAGAAGAAAATGAATCGTCGACTACAGTTACTTCATGAGCGTTTAGGTAAAGTCTTTATACCTCTTATTACATTCATACTATCCTTAGCAATTTTTTTAATTGGCTATCAACACGTCAAACCAGAAGTTTATCACTTTGAATTGAATCAAGTAGCAGATGAAACAATTTTAGCGCCTGTGACGATGGAAGATGTTGAGCAGACAAAAGCCAATCAACAAAGAGCTAAGGATGCTATTAATGATATCTATTTATATCAAGAAGATATCAGGATTCAGGAAATTACGCGGATTGAGCAGTTTTTTGGCTTTGTTCGTGAGGCTCGTAATGGTAAGTACTCACGAGACGGTGTAATTGATTCTTTAAAGAATGCATCTAAAGAAAAGCCACTGGATCAATCTTTTAATGAAAAGGTCAATAATTTACCAACTAAAAAAACCAACTTCGATAATTTATCCGAGGAGCAAAAGCGAACAGTGATTCAAGCACAATTACAAATGGTAGATGAAAATGTTTTTAATTTGTTTGATCAGCTTTCTAACCGCTCAATTGATCAAGTTTTTAAAATCAGTCCCTTAGAACTATCTGAATTACAATCGAATTTAACTGATTTTATATCCGAGAGTCTTGCTCAAGAATTAGGTCCTGATCAAGTTGATAAAGAGTTGGACAAATATCGTTTACAAATCACATCTTCCGATATGTCAGAGCTTGCTCAGCAAACGACTTTAAACTTTTTAGGCGCCTTGATAAAACCAACGATGGTATATTCGGAGTCAGAAACAAATCGCTTAAAGGAAGAAGCAGCTTCCAAAGTTCAAACATCTTATATTCTACAAGGACAAGTTATTGTTCAAGAAGGTCATATTATTAATCAAAATAATATGCGACAACTTGAGATGTTTGGTTACTTGGATGCATCGACTAAGCAATATCTCATGCCAGTCTTTGTTCTATTAATTTTTGTCCATGCTTTTCTATTCGTTTATATCTTTTCTGATAAATTAAATTGGACAGATTTAAGCCGTGCGAATATGCAGGCTACTGCTTATATGATTATTGTTTTTGGGTCGTTGATCATGGCCAAGATGGGACATTTCTTCCAACAGGCAGGTCTAGAGTATGGTATGTTGCTTCTACCTTTGATGATTTTACCAGGATATTTAAAAGAAAAATCTTCCTATAAAGTAACATTGTTAGCATTTCTATTTATTAATATCTTTGCTATTTTTATAGTTAGTGATTTAGACAATCAAACTGTTGTAACCTTCATCAGTTTATTTTACCTATTTACTACCATTGTTTCCGTTTTACTGACTACTTTTTCTGATCGTCAGGCGATGAAAGTAGAAAAAAGAGTGGCCTTAAATATCATTTGGCAGTTCATAATTGCTTTGCCTCTAATGGCTGTTCTTACAATTCCTATATTATCTCGTCAGGCTTTTATCATCCTAATAATGACAATTGCAGCTAATTTACTTGGCTTGTTATTAATCGCTGTTTTTGAACCCTACTGGGAGCAACTTTTATCCAGTCGTTCAGCCATGACGATGAATCAGTTAGCTAATTTAAATCATCCCTTATTAAAATTGTTGATTGAAAAAGCACCGGGAACCTATCATCATTCAATTATGGTGGCTAATTTAGCAGCGAATGCCGTGGAAGCCATAGGCGGGGATTCCTTGACCACCCGGGTAGCCTCTTACTATCATGATGTTGGAAAGACAGTCCATCCCCTATTCTTCGTTGAAAACTTATCTGGAGGCATTGAATCACCTCACCGCATGGTAGGGCCAGATGAGTCTGCAAAAATTATTATTGATCATGTTGCTCAAGGTGTAAAATTATTAGAAGAGTACCGTATGCCTCAGTCTGTTATTGATTTATGTAAAGAACACCATGGCACAACCATGACTAGCTATTTTTATTACCAAGCTAAAGAGCAAAAAATGCCTATTAATCCAGAGACCTTTAGATATCCTGGCCCGATTCCACAATCAAAAGAATCCGCTATAGTGATGATTGCAGATTCAATGGAAGCAGCCTCTCGAACAATGAAAGAACATACTCAAAAGAGTATTGAAGAATTACTGGATTCCATAATTGCGAGTAAGATTAACGATGGCCAATTTGCCGATTGTGGGTTGACGGTTGATGAACTAAAAACAGTAAGAAAGTCACTAATTTTAGGGATAGCTAGTATGTATCACACACGTGTGGAATATCCTAAATAAGGAGAAGAAAATGCAAGTTGAATTAATTGATGAAGGTCAGAGGCTGACTGAAAAACAAAAACAGATTATCTTAGACTTAATTGATCAAGCAGGCTTAAAAATCGCTGCTCCTACTCAAGCAGAATTAGACATAACCATCGTCGATAATCACACCATTCGCCAATTGAATCGCGACTACCGTGGTATTGACCGAGCAACGGATGTGCTATCTTTTGCTTTAATGGAGGGGGAAGAACCAATAGATTGGTCAGTTATCAACTCAAATGAAGTTCAAGAGCCAATCAATCTTCACTTGGGAGATATTATTATTTCAATCGAACGAGCGCTTGAACAAGCCAGTGAATACAACCACTCTCTAGAAAGAGAGTTGGGATTTCTAGCTGTCCACGGTTTCTTACACTTAAATGGTTATGATCACCAAACCATTGAAACTGAGAAAGAGATGTTTGCAATTCAAGAAGAGGTGCTGAGTGAATATGGACTCACAAGATAATCCTTTTAAGAATTCAAATTTTTTCCAGTCTTTTATTTGTGCCAGCCAAGGATTTTTTCAAGCAATTAAAAGTGAAAGAAATCTAAAAATCCACTTATTTTTTGCTTTAGTGGCAGTCCTTTTAGCCTTTTATTTTAAATTTGAACCACTGAAATGGACGATTTTACTATTAACTATTGGCCTTGTTATCTTTTCCGAATTAATCAATACAGCAATAGAAGCGGTTATTGATTTAATTGTAGCAGACCAATGGCATCCCTTAGCGAAAAAGGCAAAAGATATCGCTGCTGCTTCTGTTTTAATGACAGCAATCATTTCCATTATAATCGGGGCTATACTATTTCTCCCCTATTTATTTTAAAAGGTGACAATTAATCATACTAAAGGAGTTTAAATGAAAAAAGATTTTAAATCGGGTTTTGTAGCTATTCTTGGCCGTCCCAATGTTGGGAAATCAACTTTATTAAATCAAATTATTGGCCAAAAAATAGCGATTATGTCTGATAAAGCCCAAACAACCCGCAATAAAATTCAGGGTGTCTATACCCGTGAAGACTCACAAATCATTTTTATTGATACCCCCGGAATCCATAAACCCAAGCATGCTTTAGGAGACTTCATGATAAAAACAGCCTATTCCTCTTTGAGTGGGGTGGATGCAGTGATTATGGTAGTCAATGCGACAGAAAAAATAGGACCTGGCGATCAATTTATTATCAATCGTTTAAAAGATGTCCAGCAACCAGTCTTTTTAGTTATTAATAAAGTAGATCTGATTGAAAAAAATTTGCTCTTTGATATTATCACTAAATATCAAGATGCTTATGATTTTGATCAGATTATCCCTTTATCTGCACTTACAGGTGAAAATGTCGAAGCTTTATTAGACCAACTGACACTCAGCTTGCCAGATGGCCCCCAATATTACCCGGCTGACCAGGTAATGGATCATCCTGAGTATTTCCTCGTTGCGGAGTTAATTCGTGAAAAGATTTTAATGTTAACACGCGAAGAAATTCCTCATTCAGTAGCCGTCCAAGTCCAATCCATGCAAAAAAATGCTGATGACAAGGTAGAAGTACTAGCTACAATAATCGTGGAACGTAAAAGCCAAAAGGGAATAATTATTGGTGCTCAAGGATCAATGATTAAAAAGATAGGTCATCTGGCACGACGTGATATTGAAAAGCTTTTAGCAACCAAAGTCTATTTAGACTTATGGGTCAAGGTGCAAAAAGATTGGCGGGATCGTCAAAGTAATTTAAATGAATTGGGCTATCAGAGTGAGAATTATTAATAAGGAGAGTGCCAATGAACGAAAAATTTACCGGAATTGTTTTGTTTATTCGGCCGTACCGCGAAAAAGATAGTCTAGTTAAAATTTTTACACGTGAATTTGGTACTAAAATGTTTTTTGTAAGAGGTTTACAGTCACTCAATCATCCCCTTAAAAAGCATTTAATCCCATTGACAGAACATCAATATTGGGGAACTATTAACCAACAGGGTTTGTCCTTTTTGAAAGAAGGTCAAACCCTTAACCTCTTTCGATCCATTCAATCTGATCCCTTTAAGCAAGCGCATGCTGCTTATATAAGTCAACTAGTGGATGCCAGTGTGGATGATAATAGCAAAGATCAACAGCTATTTGATTTTTTCCAAGCTACTCTAAACAGTCTCAATGAACGTGAAGATGCCCGGCCTATTCAATTACTTTTGCAACTTAAACTTTTGCAACGCTTCGGGCTTCAATTAAATATGAAAAATTGTGTAGTCTGCGGATCGAGCCAGAGGATTGAGGACTTTTCGATGGTCCATTTGGGTGTTTTGTGTCATAACCATTTAGATAAAGATCCCAACCGAATGCATCTTAGTTCTAAGCAAGTCAAAATTTTACAACTCTTTAATGAAATTAAACTGAATCAATTAGGACAAGTCTCAATTTCAGACCTTTCTTACAAAAAAATTGATGAATTGATCTTCACCATCTACCATGAACAAGTAGGGATTAAATTAAAAGGAGAATCTTATCTCAATCAATTATATAAAGTAGCCGACCAATTGAAAATCAGTAAAAATCAAGGAAGATAATTGACAAAAAGCTTTATAATTAGTAGAATCTTAACAAGCCAAAGCAATTAAAAGAAGATAGTAAAGCGACTCTAGGCAGGTGAAAGCTAGAGCAAATCGAATGGTCCTTTGGGTTAACAAATGAATTTTAAGAGTGCTAGTCTAACTAGAATTAGGGTGGAACCGCGAATTTATTTCGTCCCTATGACCTCCAAAGGGGGTCATAGGGACTTTTATTTTAAGAAAGAGGTGTTAAAATGGCAGTTGAATCGTTACAAGATATGATTTTAACCTTGCAAAATTTTTGGTCAAAGAAAGGATGTTTGATCCTTCAATCCTATGATACTGAAAAAGGAGCCGGAACCATGAGCCCCTATACCTTTTTAAGGGCTAATGGACCAGAACCTTGGAATGCCGCTTATGTTGAACCGTCAAGACGACCTGCTGATGGAAGATACGGTGAAAATCCTAACCGCTTATACCAACACCATCAGTTTCAAGTGGTTATGAAGCCTTCTCCTCTTGCTATACAAGAATATTACCTGGATTCATTGATTGAATTAGGCATTGATCCCCTAGAGCATGATATACGGTTTGTAGAAGATAATTGGGAAAACCCTTCCTTGGGTTGTGCGGGACTGGGATGGGAAGTTTGGATTGATGGTATGGAAGTGACTCAATTTACCTACTTCCAACAAGTGGGGGGATTAAAGTGTGATCCGGTAATGTCAGAGATTACTTATGGCTTGGAGCGTCTTGCTATGTATATTTTTGATGTGGAAAATGTTTATGATTTAGAGTGGGCCAAAGGCGTGAAGTATGGCGAAATCTTTTTCCAACAAGAATATGAGCAGTCTAAATATTCTTTTGAATTAGCTGATACTGACTTATTAATGAAGCAGTATGAAGCTTATGAAAAAGAAGCCAACCGTTTACTTGAGGAAAACTTAGTTCATCCAGCCTATGATTATATTTTAAAGACCAGTCATACCTTCAACTTAATGGATGCTAGAGGGATGATTTCGGCATCAGATCGCCCTGCTTATTTAGGACGTGTTCGTAAATTAGCTCGCGGTATTGCTAAGACCTTCGTACAAGAAAGAGAAAAACTTGGATTTCCATTATTAAAAGAAAATAAGAACTAGGAGGATTGCTATGAGAGATTATTTATTAGAAGTAGGAATGGAAGAAATTCCAGCTAGATTTTTATTGAAATTGCGTGATCAATTAGCCGAAAAACTTGCAGCATTTCTTGCAGAAGAAAGAATCAGCTTTCAATCCATTGAAACTTACGCAACTCCTAGAAGATTAGCTCTAAGAGTAGAAGGTTTATCTGATCAGCAATCAGCTTTAGAAGAAGAAGTAAGAGGACCGTCCGTAAAAGTTGGACAAGATAACGAAGGGAATCTGACGAAAGCTGCATTGGGCTTCTTAAAAGGTCAAGCCTGTCAAGAGGAAGACTTATTTGTTAAAGAAGTTAAAGGAACTGACTACCTCTTTGTGAATAAGGTGGCAGAGCAGAAGAAAGTAGAAGAAGTGTTAAAAGCTATCCCAACTGTTCTTGCCAGTATGCATTTCCCAGTTACCATGCGGTGGTCAGATTTAAATTTAGAATATATTCGTCCGATTCATTGGATACTTTCATTACTAGAAGATCAGGTGATTAACTTTGAATTTGCTGGTATTCAGGCGAATAATTTTTCACATGGTCATCGTTTTCTAACTAAAAATGACAAAGTTGTAATTAAAAATAGTCGTGACTATGAAAACGCACTAGAAAAGATGTATGTGATTGCCAGTTTTGAAAAACGACAAGAGAAGATTTACCAGCAAATTCAAGCGATTGAAGATGAAAGGGGCTGGGTTATACCGGAAAATGATGAATTACTAGAAGAGGTAACAGCCATTGTCGAGTGGCCAACTGCTTTTTACGGCAGTTTTGAGGAAAAATATTTAGAAATTCCCCAAGAAATGGTCATCACAGCAATGCGTGATCATCAACGTTATTTTTATGTTTTAGATCCTAAAAGCAAAGAATTGTTGCCTTATTTTATTTCAGTACGAAATGGTAATGATCAGCACATTGATCAAGTCATTAAAGGTAATCAAAAGGTATTAAGAGCTCGTTTAGCAGATGGTTTATTCTTTTACCAAGAAGATTTAAAATTATCTTTAAAAGAAGACTTAGCTAAATTATCAAGCTTGAAAGAGCATTTTAAGTTAGGTACTTATAGTCAAAAACAAGAACGTGTTAAACACCTGCTTGAAGAATTGATGGATTTTATCGATTTATCTGCTCAAGATCAAAAGACCATTTTGCGTGCTAGTGAGATTTACAAGTTTGATCTTGTGACTCAAGCGGTAAATGAGTTTGCCGAATTACAAGGTGTCATTGGTGGGATTTATGCTAAACATTATGGTGAAGAAGATAGTGTAGCGCAAGCAATTGCTCAGCAATACCTACCAACTTCGGCTGGAGGGAAATTACCTGATAAACCTGCGGCTGCCGCCTTATCGATTGCAGATAAATTAGACAGTCTAATTGCTTACTTCAAAGCGGATATGATACCAACAGGGTCTAATGATCCTTATGCATTAAGAAGACAAGCCATGGGATTAATTGACATTCTTTTAGACCAATCTTGGAATATCGATTTAAAGAGCTTGTTAGTGAAGATTAACCATGAAGATGCTGATTCAGCAGCCGATTACTTAAATGATTTGCTTAGTTTTATAGAAGCTCGGATTCAAGTTAGATTAGGTAATCTAGGAATGGATTACGATATTATTCAAGCAGCACTCGCACAAAAACAACTAAATCCTGTAAAAATAAAAGAAACGGCTAAAAGTTTACAAGACTTCAAAGCTGCCAAACCGGTTGAGTTTTCAAAAATGATTGAAAACTTGGCACGAGTAGTTAATTTAGGTGAAAAGGTTAGCGAGCAAGTTAAAATCACTGATAATCTAGCTGAAAGTCAACTAGAAAAGGACTTAATTGAAAAGATAGTGGCAATAGAGGACTTACAAGACACCTCAAGATTAATGGAATATTTTGAAAGCATTAGTCCAATGATTGCTTCATATTTAGAACTACATATGGTTAACGCTGACCAAGAAGCTCTTCGCCATAATCGCTATCAAATGATGTACCAATTAACACAAACAATTCTCAGTCTCATGGATCCTAGAAAAGTGGTCCATAAATAAGAGTAAAGGAGCGATAATAATGTCTACCTTTTTAGATCGCGCAAAAGTGAAGGTAATTGCTGGTAAAGGTGGCGACGGAATGGTCGCTTTCCTAAGAGAAAAATATCGACCAGATGGTGGACCTGCAGGAGGAGATGGCGGCCGCGGTGGCGATGTCATTTTTCGAGTGGATGAAGGCCTTCATACTTTGATGGATTTTAGATACAATCGTCAATTCAAAGCGCATAACGGGGAAAATGGAATGAGTAAGAGTAAATATGGAGCGAATGCAGAAGACCTTTATGTAAAAGTTCCACCAGGAACCTCTGTTTATGACGAAGCAAGCGGTAGACTCATTGCCGATTTAGTGGACCATGGACAAGAAGTAATTGTTGCTAAAGGAGGGAGAGGGGGGCGTGGAAACATACGCTTTGCCACGCATAAAAACCCTGCTCCTTCAATTGCTGAAAATGGAGAACCAGGTCAAGCCTTGGAGTTACAATTGGAACTTAAAGTTCTAGCAGATGTGGGCTTGGTTGGTTATCCAAGCGTGGGCAAATCAACCCTATTGTCCATTATTTCTAATGCTAAACCCAAAGTAGCAGATTATCAATTTACTACCTTAGTACCCAACTTGGGAGTGGTTAAAATTGCTGATGGTCAGGAATTTGTCGTTGCAGACATGCCGGGCCTTATTGATGGTGCTTCTGATGGTGTTGGTTTAGGTATTGATTTCTTACGCCACATTGAAAGAACTAAAACGTTATTACATATTGTGGATATGGCAGCGGTACATGAACGCGATCCCTTTGAAGATTTTTCTTCTATTATGCAAGAGTTAGCTAATTATCATCCTCGTCTTTTAGAAAGACCCATGTTGATTGTGGCTAATAAAATGGATTTAGATCAAGCTAAAGATAATTTAAAAGTATTTGAAGAAAAAATATCTGATTATTATCAGAATTTAAATCTTTCTATTCCAAAAATTTATCAAATTTCAGCTTGGCAAGCCCAGGGAATTGATTCATTGATGCGAGCAACAGCTCAATTAGTTGCCTCCAGTGACTTTATACCCTTGGAGGAAAAAGAAAGTGATCATAAAAATTATACGATCGACGAAAGCCCTGATTTTACTGTTCGTAAACTTGAAGAAGGTTATTGGGAATTAGAAGGTGAAAAGATTATCAAGCTTTATAAAATGACCAATACAGCTCATGATGAAAGTTTACAACGCTTTGCACGTCAACTGCGATCAATGGGTGTCGATCAAGCCTTGAGAGAAGCTGGCGCGAAAAATGGCGATACAGTTTACTTAGAGGATTATCAATTTGAGTTTATTGATTAGGTGGTTTTAATATGCAAAATAAAGTTAAACAAGGGCGTATCCCAATTTTTGACGGTCTTAAGGGAATCGCAATACTGCTAATCATTGCTTATTACTACTTTGAACATATTGTTCCAGGTGGTTTCCTTGCAGTTAATCTATTTCTTTTCATAGCTGGTTTTTTTAACTTTAGACATTTTTATTTAAAAGATATACAAGCTAGAAAAGAGTCCTTTTGGCAATTTATATATAAGCGTTTTGAAAGACTTTTTTTCCCTACTTTATTCGTAGTTTTAACTACGTCTACCTATATTTTACTTTTTAACCGTGATTTTTTATCTAATATTCGGTGGATGGGATTAAGTTCACTCACATTTATTAACAATTATTATCAGATTTTTAATCAACAGTCTTACTTTGTTCAAGCGGCTAATCCAAGTCCCTTTACACATTTGTGGTACGTCTCTTTATATGGACAATTGGTTATTTTAACACCTATTTTAATATTTTTACTTTACAGTTGGCATAAAAAACCTCAAGTAACTATTCGTATGTTATTGATTATTTCAGCCTTATCCGCTTTTTTAATGGGCTATCTTTATAAAGATAACCAAGATCCTACCCGAATTTACTATGACCTTTTAACAAGATTATCTGCTTTTACTCTTGGGGGTTCTTTAGGATTAGCTCTTCCAGTTAATTTATCACCTAAAAAGATTTCATCAAAGAAAATTATGACCATGAATCTTATGGGTTTACTTGCAGTCATTTTTGCTTTCTTCATGATTAAATTCATGTTTGCAACCAAACCTTTTGCTTATCGTTTTGGTTTAACTTTGTTTTCTTTGATTTCTGCTGTAATTGTTGTTTCAAGTATTCATCCAGCAACTATTTGGAACAAAATCTTTCGTTTTAAACTATTTACCTGGATAGGCCAACGATCTTTTTCTTACTATCTATGGTACTATCCTGTCTATCTTTTAATGCCTCAAAACATTAGCTTTATGAATAGGTCTCCATGGTTAAATTATGGTTTTCAGTTGCTTTTGATCATTATTTTAGCTGAAATTACTTACCAATTATTTGAAAAGCGCAGAATTAGTCTTCCAATTGGACAAGACTTTAATTGGCGCAAAATGAAGCATCAATTTGATTATTTAAGCTCTCACCCTCAATCATTAAGAGTAGTGAAATTTATCACAGCGTGTTATATTTTTAATGTCGTGATGGGGGTCATCGCTCTGGCTATTTCTTCACCAGCTAAGGGTGTAGAATCAAGTAAGGAAATTCAAGCCATTATTGAAAACAATATGAATATTGCTGAAGAGTCAAGAAAAAATGAAGAAAGACAAGTAGTTGTTAATAATATCGAAGGCTTAGATCAAGAAGTCTTACTCTATGCTAATGCTTTGGAGATAACTTTCATAGGGGATTCAACTTTAGCTGCAGCCACCGAGCGCTTGAATGATGTATTTCCTAAGGCTGTTTTTGATCCGAAAGTCGGTCGACAACTTTATGAATCTTATGATACGGTATATGGTCTCAATCAAACAGGCGGATTAAAGCCTACTGTGGTAACCATGTTAGGCTCTAATGGAACATTTACAGTTGGTCAAATGGATGATTATATTCAAGCAGTCGGTCTAGACCGTGATCAGTATTATGTCAACGTTTTGGTTGATCGCATTTGGACAGATGATGCTAACCGTCAATTGGTAAGAGCGGCTCAAGAATATGGAAATGTTAGAATTATAGACTGGGCGAATTATGCCCGTGGACACGCTGAATGGTTTGCTGAAGATGGCGTTCATCTAAATGATGAGGGATCATTGGAGTTATCCAAATTTATCGCTAAGGAGATATACCGTCAGCGCTAGTCATAGAAAGAGGTTGATGGAAATATGAAATTACATTTTTTAGGCACAGGTGCTGGGATTCCATCCAGACAAAGAAATGTTTCTTCGCTGGCTTTAAAGTTATTAGATGAGTTGAATGAAATCTGGTTATTTGATTGTGGAGAAGCAACCCAGCATCAAATCTTGGAAACAACCATTCGACCTAGAAAAATAACTAAAATTTTTATTACTCATCTTCATGGAGACCATATTTTTGGCTTGCCAGGACTTCTAAGTTCAAGATCTTTTCAAGGTGGAGAAGACTGTTTAGAAGTTTATGGACCTAAGGGGATAAAAGATTTTATTAAGATTTCCTTAAAATATTCAAAATCCAAACTTGCATACAGTTTAAAAATAACAGAGTTGGTAGACCGAGGTGGCGAGTTAATCTTTGATAATGGCTGGAAGGTTAATTATTTACCTTTAGAACATGGGATTCTTTCTTTTGGCTACCGAGTAGAAGAACCAGATTTACCTGGTCAACTTTTAGTTGAAGAGTTGAAAAAATTTGAGATACCTAATGGTCCAATTTATGGTCAACTCAAACGCGGAGAACGTGTTCAATTAGAAGATGGCAGATGGATAGATGGCCAGAATTTTCTTGCTCCGGATCGACCTGGTAGAATCGTTACCATTTTGGGGGATACCCGTTATTGTCAGAATTCTAAAGTCTTAGCCAGAAAAGCGAATGCTTTAGTCCATGAGGCTACTCATGAAGCAGCGGAAGAAAAAATGGCAAGAGCTTATTACCATTCGACCAGTCATCAAGCAGCCCAAGTGGCTAAAGATAGTCAAGTAGAGGCTCTTTATCTCAATCATATTTCAGCTCGCTACTTAGGCAAGGCTCTCAAGCAACTTGAAAAAGAAGCTTGTTCTATTTTTCCTAACAGTCATCTTGTTAATGACTTTGATGAATATGAAATCCCACTTAATTAATGAGTTTATGATGTGTAAGGAGAATAACGATGTTGTCTAAATACCAATGGCAATTGCCAGAAAATTTAAATGGAAATCAAAACTATCAAAAATTATTAATAGCGGGAGAAGACTATTCGCCCGCTTTTTTAGCAATCTGTTTTAATCGTGGTCTTCATGATCTATCGGCAATAAAAAAAGCCACCGAACAAGAGCCAACTTTATATCATGACCCCTTTGCCTTATATCAAATGGATATAGCAGTAAAACGCATCCATTTAGCCATTGAAAAGGGAGAAAAAATTTTGATTTATGGTGATTATGATGCAGATGGAATCACTTCTTCTTTAATTTTAAAAGAGGCTTTAGATGCTTTAGGAGCTGACAGTCGAGTCTATCTACCCAATCGTTTTAAAGATGGCTACGGTCCCAATATCGATCGTTATCAAGAGTTTATTGAAGAAGGGGTTCAATTAATCATCACGGTTGATAATGGAGTGGCAGGTCATGAAGCAATTGAATTTGCTCAAGAAAAGAAGGTCGACGTTATTGTAACTGACCATCACGAGTTACAGGAAACGCTGCCAGCTGCATATGCCATCATACATCCTCGTCACCCTCAGGGAAGTTATCCTTTTGGAGATTTATCTGGAGCAGGTGTCGCATTTAAAGTAGCAACAGCCATCCTTGGTGAAATACCAATAGAAATGTTAGATTTAGCAGCTATTGGTACGGTTGCTGATATGGTCTCTCTCTTAGATGAAAATCGAACAATTGTTATTGGAGGAATCCATCAGTTAGAAGTTACTCAGCGGCCCGGACTACAGCTTCTATTAAACCAACAATTACAGTCAAAAGATGATATATCTGCCGAAACGATTGGTTTTATTATTGGTCCTCGACTCAATGCTGTGGGACGGTTGGGAGATCCTCGACCGGGATTCGATTGGTTGGCAGCTTTTACCGAGCAAGAGGCTAGTCAGTGGCTTGAGTTTATTGAACAGGAAAATTATAAAAGACAGCAATTAGTCACTCAAATTTATCAAGAAGTTACATCAAAATTAGATGTTTTAAAGGAGTTGCCTCGAATTATTTGCCAGACTTCTCCAAATTGGCATCCCGGAGTTTTAGGAATTGTAGCTAGTCGCATTTGTGATAAATACCAGCGCCCATGCCTACTTTTCAACTTTGACAAGAAAAATCATCAGTATAAAGGTTCAGCTAGATCAAAAGAAAACTTTAATCTTTTCAAAAATCTTAGTCAGCTAAAAGGACTATTAAAGCATTTTGGTGGTCATAGCCAAGCGGCTGGTATGACAATTGAAGAAGATAATTGGCAAAAATTTCAGACTGAATTAAGCCAGTTAGCTGATAAACACAAAGATCAAATTTTAGCCAAAACTTCCTTGTCGGTTGATGCTAGACTAAGTTTGACAGATATTAATTTAAAATTAATCGAAGAGATTCAAAAATTAGGACCTTTCGGTATGCATAATCCTAAGCCTATTGTTTTATTTAAGGACTTAAAGATGATTGAAAAAAGAGTAATTGGAGCGAATAAACAACATGTTAAAATGAAATTTAATCAATCAGGCACTGCAAACTCACTAGCTGCCATAGCGTTTAGTATGGCGGATGACTTTGAAGATTGTCAATTGGGTATTCAGTTGGATATGGTTGGAGAACTGTCAATTAACGAATGGAAACAACAAAAAGAATGTCAATTAATTGTCAAAGATTTTAAATTGGAAGGGCAATTGTGGATTGATTACCGAGGGAAAACACATTTTGATAAATTAAAACAGCTGTCTGAGGTGGTTTATTGTTTTCAAGATAAAAAAAATGCGGCACTCTTTTCTGAACAGTTGAAAAACGACTATCAATTGATTAATTATGAAGCATTACCCATTAATTTTAAATATGAAAATCTAGTGTTGATTGAGCCCCCCCAAAATCTTAATAAACTAAAAAAACTTTTAAAGAGTCACGGATGGGAAAAAATTTATTTAGCCAGTGTTGTTGTAGAATCCAGATATTTAGCAGGCTTGCCCCAGCGTCAAGACTTTGCAAAATTGTTCCAACTGCTTAAGCAAGAAGGTAGTCTTCAACTAAAAGATTTACAAGTTCTTTCTAGCTATTTATCAATTCCATTAATAAAAATAAAAACAATGATTGTGGTGTTTTTTGAGGCGGGTTTTGTTACAATAAAAGATGGACTTGTAATCATGAACCAGCTTAAGCAAGCCAACAAACTTGATTTAATGGAGTTGCCTGCCATGAGCAAGTATCAAGAAGCCATGGAAGCAGAAAAATTATTGAATTTTCAAACACTTGATCAAGTGAAAAGCTGGATAAATAAGGAGACTTAAAATGGATTATACAAACTATATCGCTCGTGTTGATAATTACCCAGAAGAAGGTATTATTTTCCGTGATATCACACCTCTCATGGGAAATGGTCCCGCTTTTGAAGCAGCGACTCAAGAGATAGTAGACTATGCTAGAGAATTAAAGGTGGACATGGTCGTAGGGCCTGAAGCGCGTGGTTTTATTATTGGATGCCCAGTTGCTTATGCGCTTGGAGTGGGCTTTGCCCCTGTCCGTAAAAAAGGTAAACTTCCTAGAGAAACAATTGAAGTAGACTATAGTTTAGAATACGGATCAAATGTCTTACAAATCCACAAAGATGCTATTCAACCGGGCCAAAGAGTCTTAATAACCGATGATTTATTAGCAACAGGTGGAACCATTCAAGCAACTATCCAATTAGTGGAAAATCTTGGAGGAATTGTCGCAGGGTGTGCTTTTCTTATTGAGTTAGATGACTTAAAAGGAAAAGAGAAGTTGGGAGATCACAAGTATTTCACACTAATGCACTATTAGAAATAAAAAGAGCCTAACCAGTTTTAATCTCTGGTTAGGCTAATCTTTAATTGAGTTGATTAGAAATAGCGATTAAGACTAACTACTTTGCCTAAAATTGAAACGTCGGGCAAGATAATATCGTCCATGGTATCATTTTCAGGGCGAAGTACGATATGATCTTTTTTCTTATAAAAAGTTTTACATGTTGCTTCATTATCTTCAGTCATAGCAACAACGACTTCACCATTATTGGCAGTTGCTTGTCTGCGGACGGTGATGATATCGCCATCCAAAATGCCAATATTAACCATGGATTCACCTTTAATGATCAGCATAAATAATTCGCTTGAATCATATTGAAGATCGGTAGGCTTAGGATAATATTCCATAGCTTCTTCTTCAGCAAGAATCGGAGCACCTGCGGCAACATAGCCGAGTAAAGGTACTTTATCGGATTTGATGCCCAATTTTTTAATTCCCAAGGCCGTTATTTCAATCGTCCTTGTTTTACTGGCAGATCTTTCAATCAGTCCACTTTCTTCTAATCGGTCAAGATGACCGTGGACAGTGGATGGAGAAGAAAGTCCAACACGCGCTCCAATTTCGCGAACAGTGGGTGGATAACCATTTTCATTGAGTAATTCATAAATAGATTGTAGCACGTTTAATTGCTTGGTCGTTATCTTAATCATTTCACTCACTCTTTCTATAGGATAATTTAATTGTAGCAGAAGTAGAATTATAAATCAAACAAATGTTCGTAGCAAAGGAGGAACGCTATGCTTTCATCTTCAAAACTAGCAAGAATTAATGAGTTAGCTAAACTTCAAAAAACTAAAGGCCTTACGGATTCAGAAAAAAAAGAACAGAATCAATTAAGACAAGAGTACTTAAAAGTCTTCAGACAGCACATGGTAAGACAGGTTGAGGGAGTTAAAATTGTCGATTCAGATGGAAATGATTTAACACCTGAAAAAGTTAAAAGAATTCAAAAAGCTAAAGGAATTCATAATCGTAAAGATTAATAGGTTAGAGTATTTAATCGGTTAAATTTTTAAAAGGAGAGATGGTATGTCAACATTTTCATGGGTTTTAATTGTTATTTTAGCATTGGTAGCAGGAGCAGTGTTAGGTTTCTTTATTGCTCGGAAGTATATGATGAATTATTTTAAAGAAAATCCACCTATTGATGAGCGCATGATTACGACTATGATGGCGCAAATGGGGCAAAAGCCTTCCAAGAAAAAAGTTCAGCAAATCATGCAGTCTATGAAGATGCAATCGAAATAGCTTTGTTTGAAAATATGTTTTTTCTTTCACAATTTTTGTTACTGTTTTCTGTCCTTAAGGAGCAGAAAAGGCGCAGAAAATTAGGTTTTCTTTAATCAAGTATACAATAAATTATTTTTAAGATTAAAAACCTCCTCCCTAGAGCAGCTTAACGACAGCTTCAAGGGTAGGAGTTTTTTTATAAAGCGTAATAATTATTTCTTTTTAGCAGGAACATAGCTAAAGCTTGGGTCTAATTGATGATCCAAATTATCAAAAGCCTTGGCCAATTCCTGGTCTATTTTAGCTAGTTGATCTTTATTATAATCTAATTCAGGATTATATTTAATGGCAGGTCCAAAAGCTATTTTAGCTCCTTGTCTCTTAAAGAATGATTTAAAGTCTAAAGGTGGTTGAATAGCAATTGGGATGATGTCTTTTTTTGAAAGACGTTGAATGAAAGCAGTTCCACCTTTAATTTCAGTTGTGTACCGACTACCAGAAGGAAAGATACCTAAATTCAAATTTTTTTCAGTTAATTGTTTGACGGCTATTTTGATCGTTTTAGGACTAGGTTTTTCTCGATTAACTGGAAAAACATGTGCCTTTCGTAAAATGCTAGCTAACAAAGAATTATGAAAAATTGATTCTTTTGACATAAAAGAAATTTCAAGTGGATAAAGTGCAATGGCCAAGTATAATGGGTCCCAAAAAGAGCGGTGAGTGGCTGCTAGAATAAAAGTTGATTGATTGGGATCGGGAATGTTTTCTTTGCCAATTATATAGGATTTCCCATTAAAAAGACGAAAGAGAAAGCGTAAAATGGCTACGGCAAACTGATAAAAAGTCATATTCAATTTCCTTTCAGTTACAATGTTTGTTATTATTTTACCAAGATTCAATCAAGATTCAAGTCAGCATATTCTTAAGGATTTATCAAGTTTTTTTATAGGAGGAATGAATGATGTTTAAAATATTGAATTTTACTATTTTATTGTTAGTTAGTCTTACTTTTACAAGAAACGTTATAGCTAATGGTAGCTTAGGAGGGGTCTATTTAATTGAGACATACCCTATCAAGGAAAATTTATTTATACAAGGATTTGAGCTTGATCAAGAGGCCCAACTCTTAATCGGCACAGGTTTATACGGAGAATCAGCTTGGGGTTATTTTAATTGGGAAAAAGGCTTGTTAGACCGCTTCATTGGATTAGATAACCAATACTTTGGAGAAGGGATTTCTTTGCGTGACAATGAACTTTGGCAGTTAACTTGGAAAGAGGGCAAAGTTTTCAAATGGGATGTAAAGACCAAAGAACTAGTCAACACTTATGAAATAAAAGGTGAAGGATGGGGATTAGCTTATAATGAGGAAAAAGATCTGTTCTACTTGTCTGATGGGTCATCAACTATCTATACTTATAATCCTGACAACTTTAAATTAGTTGATCAAGTGGAAGTGAATTTAGAAGGAGAGCCATTAGATCAGTTAAATGAGTTGGAATATGCCAATGATGCAATTTACGCTAATATTTGGTATGATAATCGCATTGTTAAAATTGATCCTCAAAGTGGTCAAATACTTAAAACATATGATCTGACTCCTATGCTCGATCAGTTGGATCTTACAGCAGAACAAAGAGAAACAATGGATGTCTTAAATGGGATTGCTCATATTGAAGCGGATCAATTTTATTTAACCGGAAAAAATTATCCATTAATTTTTAAAGTGGAATTGAAATAATAGAAAGGAAGGTAAATAGTGGCTGCTATAACTTATGAATTAATCAAAGAAGAAAAACATACGGGAGCTCGATTAGGGATACTTCATACTCCACATGGCTCATTTGAAACCCCCATGTATATGCCGGTAGGAACATTAGCTACCGTCAAATCATTATCACCTGAAGAGTTAAAAGATATGGGAGCGGGTGTGATATTAAGTAATACCTATCATTTATGGTTAAGGCCTGGTGAAGAGATTATTGAGCAAGCAGGCGGGCTTCACAAGTTTATGAACTGGGATCAAGGGATTCTAACCGATTCAGGAGGGTTTCAAGTCTTTTCTCTGAGTGAGATTCGTGATATAGAAGAAGAAGGCGTTCATTTTCGTAATCATATTTCAGGAGAAAAATTATTCTTATCTCCTGAGAAAGCCATTCAAATTCAGAATGCTTTGGGATCAGATATTATCATGTCCTTTGATGAATGCCCAGACTATCATCAGCCTTATGATTACGTTAAAAAGTCGATTGCTAGAACTAGTCGTTGGGCAGAAAGAGGATTAAAAGCACATCAAAATCCTGAAAAACAAGCACTCTTTGGCATTTGCCAAGGGGCAGGTTATAAAGACTTGCGCTTACAACACGCTAAAGACATGATTGCTTTAGATTTCCCAGGCTATTCCATTGGCGGCTTATCAGTGGGCGAGACTAAAGAGGAAATGAATGAAGTCCTAGATTACTTAATGCCAGTTTTTCCTAAAAACAAACCACGCTATTTAATGGGGGTTGGTTCTCCTGATGCCTTAATTGATGGTTCCATTCGTGGTGTGGATATGTTTGATTGTGTCTTAGCTACTCGCATTGCTCGAAACGGTAGCTGCATGACTTCGCAAGGAAGATTAGTGGTGAAAAACGCTAAATATGCACGTGATTATAGCCCCATTGATCCTAAATGTGACTGTTATACCTGTCGTAATTATAGTCGCGCTTATATTCGCCATTTAATGAAGAGTCAAGAAACCTTTGGGTTACGTTTAACTTCGATACATAATACCCATTTCTTATTGCAATTGATGCGTGATGTTCGTCAAGCCATTCGAGAAGATAATTTATTAGAGTTTCGTCAAGCTTTTCGTGAAGAATATGGTTATAACAAACCAAATGCTCCAGAATTTTAATGGAGAAAGTCTTAAAAAACTGTTATAATATAAGAGATATTTAGAGGAGGAATTTTTAATGGGAAATAGTTATTTTGCTTTTTTACCAATGCTTATTATGTTCGCTTTATTTTACTTTATGTTGATTCGTCCCCAAAAAAAAGCGGCCGATGCAAAGCGCCAAATGATTGAGGCAATGCAAGCAGGTGATGGAGTAGTTACAATTGGGGGATTGCATGGAATAGTAGATGAAGTAAAACAGCAAGAAGGCCTTGTTGTAATTGACTGTGAAGGTATATATTTAACCTTTGAAATCAGTGCGGTAGCAAATGTTCTTAAGAGTGCGGGTACAAATGATGAAACCGTCTACTCTTCTGAAAATAAAACCACTGTTGAAGGGAAGTTAGAAACGGATGCTAATGTGTAAGTCTTAGCATCTTAAATGAATAATTGAAACATTTATTAGTAGGTAATTATTACTTATTAATAAATGTTTTTTCACTTATTCTATCTAGCTTTATAGTATTATTATTAGGATATGAAGCCTTTAGGAGGCTAAATATGAGATATGGCTTACTTACTTTCGATGATCCTAAACCGGATACAAGTCGCAAAATATTACATGTGGATATGGATGCCTTTTATGCTTCCATTGAAATTCGTGATAATCCGTCCTTAAGCAATCAACCTGTAGTTATTGCTAAACATCCAAAATTAACTAATGGACGGGGGATTGTGACCACTTGTAATTACATAGCGCGTCAATACGGTATTCATTCTGCAATGTCTTCTTTGGAAGCTTATAAGCGCTGTCCTCAAGCTGTTTTTATCAAAGGCAATATGGCTTATTACCGCTCGGTTTCGCAAGAAATTCGCAAAATTTTTTATCAATACACTGACCAAGTGGAGCCTCTATCCTTAGATGAAGCCTATTTGGATGTATCGAAAAATCATATAAAGGAAGAATCAGCTTTAAAAATCGCTCGTCTTATCCAGGCTCAAATTTATGAAGAAATTCATCTAAGTTGTTCAGTAGGAGTTTCTTATAATAAATTTATTGCTAAACTGGCTTCAGATTTTCATAAACCGAATGGTATTACCTTGGTTTCTCCGGATGAAGCCATACCTTTTCTTCATGCGCTCCCAATTAAAGATTTCTATGGGGTAGGCGCTAAGTCTTTAAGTATTTTTGAAAGCCATAACATTAAAACTGGCTCAGACCTAGCGAAGTTTTCACTCGAAGAATTAATTGCTAAATTTGGAAAAATGGGACACTCACTTTATTTTAAGGTTCGAGGTATTCACAATGTGCCTGTCAGTCAAAATCGGCAAAGAAAATCGATGGGAACTGAACAAACCTTTCAAACTTTCCTTTTAGATGAGGAGGTTATTAAGGAAAAAGTACGCCAACTAGTAGTGAAAATATCGCAAGATCTAAATGCTAAAGATTTATATTGTCAAACGCTCACTCTTAAGATACGTTACAGTAATTTTGAAACAGTGACCAGGCAAGACAGCTTTGCCTATCCAACTAATGATCGTTATCAATTAATGAATAAAGCTATAGAATTGTGGGAAGATCACGGTGAGGCAAATAGAGAGATTCGTTTATTAGGAATATCAGTATCCAAGTTATTAGACCCTCAAAGTGAACCCTTACCCATTCAATTAGATATTTAATAGAAGGATATAAAATGGAAGGGTTTCTTCAACTGAACCCATCTTTCAGTCGGGTATAGTCGGCATAGGAACATGTTTATGTACTGTATTTGCTGCATCTTTTGTTTTTTAGTAAAGAAAGTAGACAATAAATTACTAGCCATGATGCAGGGATTAGCAGGTGAAATTATGGTGGCAGCTTCTTTCTGGTTACTTTTAGCTCCTGCTTTAGAATAACTTGCCAGTGTTGGTTTTAAAATTCCTGAACGGTTTCCAGCAGCAGTTGGCTTTTTAGTTGGTGGTGTCTTCTTACGCTTAATGGATCAGTTTGTTCCGCACTTGCATTATGCTGAAGACTATGATTTTCGTTCGAGTGGAAGAATTAATTCCAGAATCACAAACAGAAGGCAATACAGACTTAGCAACCATGAGTTTTATGGTAGGTTTTGTTATTAAGATGGTTTTAGATGTGGCTTTAAGATATATTATTAATAAATAAGATTTTGAGGTGATTCTTTGGGAACTAAGCATGAACGCATTATCCAATACATTCAATCCTTGCCCATAGGAAACAAAATTTCTGTCAGAGGCATAGCTAAGCAATTGCAAGTGAGTGAGGGAACTGCTTATCGTGCTATCAAAGATGCTGAAGAAAAGGGACTTGTTTCGACTATTGAACGGGTAGGGACTATACGTATTGAACAGAAAAATCACTTATCAGTCGGCCATTTAACCTTTGGTGATATAATCCCTCTAATTGATGGCGAGGTCTTAGGGGGGGAAAAAGGACTGGATAAACCCCTGACCAAATTCATTATTGGAGCGATGACCTTGCAAGCTATGGAGCGATATTTTGAAAGTCAGACCCTGATTATTGTTGGTAATCGGTCTGAAGTTCACCGACACTCCCTAAAGAATGGTATCGCTGTATTAATAACAGGTGGCTTTAAAACCGACCACGATATTATAAGACTAGCAAACCAAGAAGAGCTACCCATTATAACGACTAGTTATGATACTTATACTGTTGCCTCATTAATCAATCAATCAATCAACGAGCAAATGATTAAGCAAGAAATTGTAACAGTTGAAGAAGTCTATACTCCTATTGAAAGAACGGTATCATTGGAGCCTTCAGATACTATTGAGAATTTTAAGAAGAAATCGAGTGAAACTGGTTTATCAAGATTCCCAGTGGTGACCAATAAGCGTTTAGTAGGAGTCGTAACTGCTAATGATTTAATGGGAAGAGGTAACAGTGTTTCAATTGAACGGGCGATGAGTAAAAATGTCATTACTGTTAAGCCGCATATGAGTTTAGCATCTGTTTCATATAAGATGATTTGGGAAGATATTGAAATGATTCCCGTTGTTGCTGACAACTTGCAACTTTTGGGTGTCGTTTCTCGCCAAGATGTTATGAAGGCCTTACAAAATATTCAACAGCAACCACAAACAGCTAATACCTTCGAACACGATCTGTTAAAACACTTGGTTGAAGTTAACCGTAATGATTTTAAAAATCGTTATGATTATCAGTTTGAGGTCCAACCCCAGATGGTTAATACTTTGGGGACTTTATCCTATGGAGGGCTTTGCGAGTTGATTGCCCAAGTTGCAATTATCAAGGTAAAGGATTTAACAGGTCATAATAATATTCTTGAATCACTTAATCTTAATTATTTCACATTTATTCAATTAGGAAACTTGATTGAATTTCAAGTTGAAATTTCTAACTACAATCGACGTTCGGCAATTTCTCAGGTGAAAGTTTTTGTTGAAAATATTCTGGTCGCTCAAGCAACAGTTGGTTCACAAATGGTAAATAAAAGACAGAAGGAGTCTAACTAATGACAGTTAAGCAAAGCTTAATCGAAAAGTTAATAAGTCTAATTGATCAATATGATCGTATTATTATTCATCGACACATCAATCCAGATCCAGATGCGATTGGTTCACAATTAGGGCTGAAGGCCACAATCAAACATAATTTTCCAGATAAGACGGTCCTAGCTGCTGGCAAGATGGGCAAGGGAATTGAGTGGTTGGGCCGTATGGATAATGTTGACAGACAGGATTATGAAGATGCTTTGGTAATTATTTTAGATACACCAGTTTTTGAACGGATTGACGGAAATGATCACATTCAAAATAATACTTTAATCAAAATAGATCATCATCTGGTAGTTGAGCACTTTGCTGACTTGGAAATTGTTGAAATTCTAAGTTCTTCAACTGCAGAACTCATTACTAAAATGATCATGCATTCTCAAGGTCAATTGACCCTTTCACCACAAGCTGCTACATTCCTATATGCGGGCATTGTCGGTGATACAGGACGGTTCCTCCATTCAAATACCACTCAAGCAACCTTTGAGGCGGTAGCTTATTTGATGGCTCATCAAGCTGAAAATACTCAAATTAACCGCAAGATGAATGAGTTATCACTCAATGAATTAAATTTCCAATCATTTGCCATTGATCAAATTGAATTGTATGAAAAGGGAGTAGCAACAATGACCTTGAAACAAGCAGATTTAATTCAAAGAGGAATGACGGTTGATGGAACCAATGCGGTTACCAATTTACCAGGACGTTTAAAAGAAGTATTAACATGGGTTATTTTTATTGAAAAAGAAGACTCACATGGAGAGTATCGTGCACGTATTCGCTCAAAAGGCCCAAATATTCATCAAGTAGCGATCCAGTTTAATGGCGGTGGTCATGAAATGGCTTCGGGAGCCAATGTTTATGATGATGAAGAGAAAAAAGAGCTAATTGATCAAATGATTAAAGTTAATGCTCAGTTTTTAAAAGATCAAAACATTTAATAATCTAATCGATAAAAAGTTCTTTCCCTTTAACGTGGCACTGCACCCCATAAATGGGACAGAATAAAAAACACCTTTGTTAGGCTGCTTGTTGACGTTTTAATTTGATTTTGAGTGGATCTATCTCGCTAAGTTCTTCGAATCCTTTGCCATAAGTCTATTGTTTACCTCCAGCTTGATTGAAGCGCTAGGTTTGACTTTAACGGTCCCAAGGCCAGCAAGTTTTTACTTGAGATGTGTTCTTAATGTTTCATTCATCTATTATTTGTTTATTAGTCCGGCCTTCATTTTTCATTTCAATACATTTCGATTTTGTTTCTGCAGAGTAAGCTAGGTGATTAACCCTAATCAAACACCTCCATTAAATTCATTTCACACGAATTCAACGGAGGTGTTTTTATGTTTGCCTCACTATTTGGGGGCAGTGCCTAGTACAGGTTAAAGTGAAAGGATCTTTATTTTGTTTTGTTATTCATTAAACCATGAGCGATTGTCCTTTTCGATCAGATAGTCACCTGCTTCTGGTCCGTTAGACTGGGCAGGGTAGAAAGCCAAATCGGGATCTTTTTCTTCTTGCCATAGAGCATGAATGGAATCGATAAATTGCCAAGCATACTTGACTTCTAGGTAGTGAGCGAAATTACTCAGGTCGCCGTTCATACAGTCAAAAAGTAATTTTTCGTAGTCACCTGGTATAACCTTGGTAAGTTCTCGTGGAAGATGATAGCATAAATTGAGCTCTTTAATTTCGTTACGATGGGTAGAATCAGACTGGGATAAGCACAAACGAATGCCAGCATGAGGAGCTAATTCAATTTGTAAATAGTTAGCTGGAACATTTTCAGCTTGCTTCTTATAGATTATTTTAATATCGGTCTGTTTATTATTAAGATGCTTACCTGAGCGCAAATAGATGGGGGTGTTTGCCCATTTATCTTGCTCAATGGCTATTTTTAAAGCCATATAGGTTTCGGTTGTCGAGTCACTGGCAACGTCTTTTTCTTGACGGTAAGCTACGTGACTTTGGTCTTCACTTTGTATGTATTGCCCACGTACCACATGTTTTTTTAAAACTTCTAAGTCAGCATAGTGTTTCAATTGTTTCAATCGATCAATTTTTTTCTGCCTTAAAGCCTCATTACTCCTATTAGCAGGTAGGTCCATAGTGATCAAGGTTAATAATTGCAGGGCATGATTTTGGATCATATCGCGACTGACCCCACTAGTTTCATAATAGGCTCCACGATCTTCGACTCCAATTTCTTCATCTAAAGTGATTTGAATGTGGTCGATATTGGCTGGATCCCATAGGAATTGGCTGAGAAAGTTGTTCATCCGAATGGGTAGAATTTGATTGACAATACTCTTACCTAGATAATGATCAATTCGATAAATTTGATTTTCATCAAAGGACTGAGTTAACTGAGTCTGTAATTCTTCAGCTGTTTTTTCATCATATCCAAAAGGTTTTTCAATAATTAGTCGATTATATCCCTGGTCAGTGAGTAAGCCTTGATTTTTTAACTGACTGGTAATAACTGGGAATAACTTAGGAGATAAAGAAATATAAAAAATCTGATTTCCTTGAGTTTGATATTTTTCTGAGAGAGAAAGAGATAGCTTTTTAAGTTGGTTATACTGTCGACTTTCCTTTACATCATTAGCTTGATAATAAAAATGCGAGAGAAAATCTTCAATGTTCTCATTCGCTTGTTTAGCTTGTGAAAGACTTTCTTTAACCACTTGACGAAAGAATTCATCGTCCCATGCTCGTCTAGCGGTCCCAATTATTGCAAAATGGTCAGCTAAAAAGCCTTTATTATATAATTGATAAAGGGCAGGGTATAATTTACGGTGGGCTAAGTCACCACTAGCCCCAAAAATAGTCATAATTAAGCGATATTCTTTCATCTTTATGATGCCTCCATTTTTACATAGTTTTTATTATATCAAATTAGATCTTGGATTCAAGATTAAGAATCCGTCATATTTTATCAGATAGCTTTATGGTATACTTTTTTACGAATGACGTTATTATAAGCAAAAGAATATATAGAGGAGAAATATATGAATTTTAATGAATTAAATATAAAAGCATTTATTAAGCAAGCACTGGATAGAATATCATTTAAAAAGTTGACCCCGGTGCAAGAAGAAGTGATCCCTCTTGCCTTAAAAGGCGAGAGCCTTATTGTAAAGTCTCAAACTGGGTCAGGAAAAACACATGCTTTTCTTATTCCGTTATTGGAGCAATTAGATCCTAGCGATCAAAAAGTTCAAGCAGTTATTACAGCTCCTAGTCGTGAATTAGCCAATCAAATTTATGAATTTGCGACGGAATTAGTAGGTGATCAAAGTGAGAGTATCAGAATTTCACGTTTTATAGGTGGAACGGATAAGGAAAGACAGATAGATAAATTAGCCAACCAACAACCGCATCTAGTAATTGGAACGCCAGGGCGAATTTTTGATCTGATGCAAGCCAATGCTTTATGGGTACAAACAGCTAAGACGATGGTTGTGGACGAAGCGGATATGACTTTTGATTTGGGTTTTTTATCAATTGTCGATGAAATTGCTTCTAGAATGGCAGAAAATCTGCAAATGATGGTTTTTTCTGCTACGATTCCTCAGCAGGTAGCAGTGTTCTTAAATAAATACATGACCGGACCCAAAGAGATTACGATTAAACCGAAGCAAGTGCTAACTGACCAAGTGGAAAATTACTTAATTGATATCAAAGGGATCAAACGAGAGGAAATGGTCTATAATCTATTAACAATGGGTCAGCCCTATTTAGCAATTGTTTTTTGTAATACTAGAAATTATGCCGATGACTTAAGTGAATTTTTAAAAAGCAAGGGCTTAAAGATAGCCACCATTCATGGTGGCATGCAACCAAGAGAAAGAAATCGTTTAATGAAACAAATTCGAAATCTAGAGTTTCAATATGTGGTGGCTTCTGATCTTGCGGCCAGAGGAATTGATATTCCAGGTGTTTCGCACGTTATTAATACCGAATTGCCAAAGGACTTAGAATTCTTTGTCCATCGTGTCGGTCGAACAGCGCGAAATGACTTAACCGGCACAGCCTATACCTTTATGGGGCCTGACGATGAAGCGGCTATTGAGAGCTTAGAAGCCAAGGGTATTAAATTTACTGAAGTCAAATATAGTAAGGGTGAGTTAAAAGAAGTTGATCATCGGAGTCGACGCTCCGTTCGCAAGAATACACAAGAAAAAACACAAGATCCTAAGGTGAAACAATTAATTAATCGCGCTAAGAAGACTAAAGTCAAGCCGGGCTATAAAAATAAACTGAAGCAAGAAATAAAAGAGCATAAACGCTCAGTTGGCCGACGTAAAAATAAATTGAGAGCTAGACAAGAACGAAAAAATAAGACAAATTAAGGGACTCCTGAATTAGGAGTCCTTTTTGTCTTCATCTGTTTTAATATCTTCTTCTTTGATAATGTTGATATCCATATGAGATAACAATTGATGCATGAAGAGAGTATGTTGTTTAAAAGTATGGTAGATAATAAAGAGTGTTAGGCCCACAAAGAGATAGAAAGGAACATAAAAGCCTGACCATAATAATTGAATGATTTCTATCATTAAGATTGGCACAAAAGAACAAACCATAACTAACTTCATTCGCACCATAAAAGGTAAAGGAAAGTTTAAACGCATGTTCAAGATACCGGTTAATAAAGAGGTAATAACTAGAAAATAAAAGTGAGCGAAGACCGCGGCTATCCAAGTCATTATTATAGTAAAGAAGAGTTGAGTTAAACTAAATTGACTAGCATAAGTCAAAACGGCCGCTAGATTTTCTTTATTAGTGACCATATCATGATTAAAGGCAAAAACCTGACCATTTTCGGGTGTATAGACCAGTATTTGGTTTTTAACTAGTAACAAGTTGAAGGTGCTCGTCAATTGAGGGTCTCTATTATCTACTGACTTTAAAATTAAACCTTCTCCTTCAGAAAGATTGGTCAACTGATCGTCTATAATTAATTGAAATTGTCGTGATTCATAATATAGAGCTTTCTCGCCTTCATTAAGCTGGAGTTCACCCGCATTAATGTGGAAATCAGGTAGATAATTAATGCTTTCATTAATATCTGTTTGAATGGATCGCAGTGTTGGAAAAAGGGCTTTTCCAAAATTCAAAGCCATTAAAATGGTGATAATTAAAGGAAGGACTAATACTTGCTTCCATTTGACATTGAGGCTCTCGATATAAAAGCGTGGATTATTCAAGCCATTTTTAAGGATAAAAAATAATTTTTTCAAATAAAACATCCTTTATTCTATAATTTAATAGAGCTATCTTATCCAACTATTCAGCATTATGCAAGTTGGACGCCTATATTTATTATAACATGAATTATTTATTTTTATGGCGAAATTTGTTTTGATCTACTATTAATAAAGCAATAGCTAGAAAGCTAACCAAGCCACCATAATAGATAGAGTCGGGGAAATAAGTCATCTTAATTGTATGTTTACCTTTGGTCATTGGAATAGCCATTAAAGTATCATTTAAAACTGGAAGGGCTTCTACAGACTGATTGTCCACTTTAACATGCCAATAAGGATCATAAGGCAATGTCATCAGCAAATATCCTTCTTCTTGCTCAATATTAATTTGGCCTTCCAAAGTATTTTCTTCAAAAGAAGTAATTTTTAGAGACTTGTTTTTTCTTTTTGTGATTAACTGCTGATAGTTTTTAAGGTTGAATTCATAGAGATTTATAAGGTTGGCTTTAAAAGTGTTTTTCTTTAACTTAACTCTAAGTGAATGTTCTTTACCTGATTTTTTAAAAGCCGCATCCATAATTTGGCGGCTGTTAGTAGGCGAATAAAACTCATAAGGCTTACTATCTAGTATAAGTTCAACTCTGTTGTTAGAAAAATGATTAGGAAAAGTAAAATAAAAGGGATTGTTTGATTCAGTATCAAAGGATAGGGCAAAAGAAGCATCCCTTTTGGGATTTTCTTTTTTGTAGGTATAGAAGTCCCCATCTCCTTTATTGGTCACATTCAGATTTAGATAATCAATTTTTTTGAATTTTTTTTGTTCAAAGAATTGTAGCTTTTCACCGTCAAAGTTCAGCAAGTCTAATAAGATTTCTTGATTTTCAATGGGCTTATATTTTTTAAACTTAGCTTTTATAACCACAGGAGATACTTCCATTCCTAGTCCCAAAACATTCGGATTTTTATAGTAGACATAGCGCTTTTCTTTTTTGAGTTTTTGATGCGCTCGAATATCAAAATCGCTGACTTCTCGATATAAAGCGTAACTTTCAACCGTGGCATACATATTTGTATTGGAGGTGATATCGATGAGGTAGCGAATATTCAAAAAATCATCGGTAAACAGGGTCCCACTGGTGTAATAAATGGAATTACTAGTGTGTGGAATTCCCAAATAACCATACAGTTGGCTAGTAGAAGCCTCTAAGGTTGATCCAAAATGATTGACGCTAGGATAATTAGCGAAAAAGGATTCATTTTTTGTTCGATTAAAGGTCTTATGGATGCGATAGAATTCATTTTCTTTAGGTTGAACAGGGGCAATCATCTCATCCAATAAGGCAATATAATCTTTAAATCGAGAAGGTTGCACATAATGATCATTAGATGACAAAATGAAGTAACCGTTTAGAGTCATATCTCCACATGTTAGAAGGAGTATTAGGAAAAGCAAACCCTTATTGGGCTTGCGATTAAGATAGAAAATAAAACTAATTAAGAGCATGAAGATGAGGCTATAAAAGATTTTTGCATCACTTAAAAAGCTATAATTATCATTCAAAAAATAAAATAAACAAAAGACTGTTAAAGAAAAAACTATGGTGAGTATTTGATAGAGTCTGATCTTATGAACGTATTTATAAGAGCGAATCGCTAAAATTAATAAAAAGAATGAAACTAAGAATGAAAAACGAGAAGGATACCAAATCGGAAATTGACCAAGGTGCCATGCCTTATCTAAATTAGTGAAAGTAAAGGAGGCAAAGTAAAAGACTAATAACATAAAGCTGATTAGTTTTTCTTTCATTCTTATCTTAGCTGAGAGAAAGTATAAGATAAGAAGAACTACCACAGTCATGCCCACATAAAAATTGGCTGAACCGTTGGATAACTGATTAAAATTAAAAGCACCGATAAAGTTTTTGGCCAGTAAATCCATCAAGGAGTGTTCACTTGAACAATCAAAAATAAAATCGAAGGATCCTTTCTTATGAGCATTTTTGCTGCTCAGAGTTGAAATAAAAGTAGGGAGTAAAAAGAGTCCTGACAATCCGGTTGAAAGCAGTGAATATTTTATAAAAGAAAAGTATTGCGAAAAAACTTTTTTGATTGAAAGGTGTTTCTCATCTTCGAAAATGACAAAAAGACTATAACCCATTAAAAAGATCGAAATCATATAAGCTATGTAATAATGACTGATCATTGCAATCGCTAAACTAAAAACATAAAGAAGCGGTTTGTTCTCTTTGAGTAGATAATCTAGACCTAGTGCAATTAGTGGTAACCAGAATAATCCATCTAACCACATGATATTCAGTTGATAGGCCATGGTATAAGACATGAAGGTATAGGCTTGACTAAAAGCTATATTCATGACTGGCTGGATGGTGTATTTTTTTTCAACAAAATAATAAAAACTGGCCGAAATGGCTAGCAGTTTTATGAGGGTTAAAAATAGAATGGCGAAATCTAAATTTTCAGTTTTAAAAAATAGTATAATCAGATTAAAGGGACTCATTAAATAATACGCCCATAAGCCAATCATCTCACCACCAATTCCTTTTTCAAAAGAATAAAGGAAGAGTCTAGGATTTTCTGTGAGTGCTCGTTGATACAAACTGAAAAAATCGATGTATTGCTGGCTTAAATCAACGGTGAGCAGGGTACGTTCTTGTTGATCTCCTATGGGAATAAATTTCATCAAATAGGCTAACATACTTGCTATTAAGAAGCTAATAAATATATTCACTAAAATAAAATATTTTCTACTTTTAATTTTCACGAAAAAACTCCTTTTTCTTGAAACATTGCTTATCTATCTTAGCAAAAAATAGTGATAAAATCACAAAATAATAAATGTTAATTTATGACTTAACGGATAAAGTTTCAACTTGAGGTATAGTTTGCTATAATAACTTAGACTTTAGAAATAGATTACAGAAAGTATGATGAAGATGCCTAAAAAATTAAATAAAAATAAAAAAAAGAAGCGTTCACATATACCTAGGCGATTAAATCTTTTGTTTTTTACAGCCTTTTTAGCTTTTACAGCCCTTTTTATTCGTCTGGGCTATTTGCAACTATATAAAGGAGAAAGTCTTACTAAAATGGTTCAACGAACCGAATCAACCATTTCAACGGGGGCTGTGCCTCGTGGAATGATCTATGATAGCCAAGGTGATGTGATTGTCGGTAATCAACCGGAACGAGCTATTCTCTTTACCAGAGATCGTGCCTCGAGGGTAGATAATGGAGATCTTATTAAAATTGCTACTCAGTTAGCCTCTTTAATTGAATTACCAACTCAAGGAGTTACCGAAAGAGATAAGAAAGATTATTTTATCGTAAATAATATCGACGAAATTCGTAAACGTTTAAATGATGAGGAACTGCTTTTATCAGGCAGTCAGGCTTATGAAGCTCAATTATCAAAAGTTGAAGACGAAGATTTAGAATTTTCGGAAGCCGAATTAAAAATTATTGCCATCTATAAACGTATGGCAGCTGCTTACGAGTTATCGACCGTTACGATAAAAAATAAAAATGTTACCCAAGAAGAAATAGCTAGGGTGAGTGAAAACTTAAGAAACTTACCCGGCATTCAAATTGGGACTGATTGGCAAAGAGTTTATCCTAAAAAGGATATGCTCCGTTCTATCCTAGGACAAGTTTCGACTGAAGAGCGCGGTATTCCAAGAGAAGACGCTAAGGAATTATTGCTTAAAGGTTATGCTATGAATGATCGAATCGGAATTTCTTATTTAGAAAAGCAATATGAATCGATTTTAAAAGGCTCTAAATCAGTTTTTAATATTGTGACAGATGCTAAAGATGATATTCTAAAAAATGATAAAGTCTACGAAGGTTCAAAAGGAAACAATCTGGTATTAACTATCAATACAGATTTTCAAGCTAAGTTAGATGAGATTGTTGAAAGCAGTTTAGTTAATATGGGAGCCGAACAGGGATTAAATGATCGAGTTTATGTGGTAGCCTTAAATCCAAAAAATGGTGAAGTATTAGGCATTTCCGGTAAGAGATATGCTTATGATAAAAAAAATGATACCTATAATCGTGAGCAAATTGTTGATGACGCTTTAGGAGCCATTAACACATCCTACGGTATGGGGTCTAGTGTCAAGCCTGCCATGATCTCAATGGGTTATAAAGAAGGCGTTATTTCTTTAACAGATAATGTAATTGTTGATGAACCATTAAAATTCCAAGCTTCTCAAGAGAAAACATCCCTATTCAATCGAACAGGGCAAATTCCTATTGATGATATGATTGCATTGCAACGTTCTTCAAACATTTACATGATTAAGTTAGCCATGCGTATCGGTGGGCAATACAATTATGAAGAAGAGGGACGATTGAATATTAATCCTCGGACCATCGATATTTTGAGAAGGAACTTTGCTGAATTTGGCTTGGGAACTAAGACTGGTATCGACCTCCCCAATGAATCAACGGGATATACACCTGCTAGTAATATGTTAGTTTCAGCACTTGATTTATCGTATGGTCAATTCGACTTATACACACCGTTACAGATGGCTCAATATGTCTCTACAATAGCTAATAACGGCAAACGTTATTCACCTAGATTGGTTAAAGAAGTTCGCGGAACTGATAAAAACGGTCAATTAGGTGGGATTGTTACCACTATTCCACCAAAGTTAATGAATGTCATTCAAAATGAGCCTGCCCAAATGCAAAGAATTCAAGAAGGAATGCGAATGGTTTCCCATACCCAAGAAGGAACTGCTTCATTTTATTTGCAGGATTATCCTTTTCAAGTAGGGTCGAAAACGGGAACGACAGAAGCCTTCTATGCAGGACCTATTCAATATGCAAAAAATGATCCTGTTATAAATGGTACTTACATTGGTTATGCACCCTTTGATGATCCTGAGATAGCTATTAGCGTGATTGTCCCTTACCTTAACCAGTCTTCATACGGTGGTGAAGCCACTCGAATAGCACGGGACGTGTATAATGCTTACTTTGAATTGAAATCAGCCACTAGAGAGACTATTATTGATTATAAGAATAAGAAAAATTTAACTTCGCCTTAATTAGGGTTAAATTTTCAGAAAGATTTATTTAAATCTTCACAAAGGTTTGCTAAACTGAGAAAAAATAGATGAGGTGAAATAATGGATATTTGGATTTTAGTACTGGCTCTATTGGTGCTGGCAATTATTGTCTTGGTGATGTCTTTGTTTACCAAAGACTCTACAGGTAATGCAAGCTTAAATAAAAAGCTTGAAGATCACGCAGAAAAAATCAGACAGTTACAACATTCGATTAATCAACTCAAGGTGGAAGATACTTCCATTGAAAGTGTTGAGGAAGAATTTATGCAGCCTTTAACAGCTCAAGATGTTTATTTTGCACCCAAAGAAGATGCTGAAAAATTTGAAGCAATTGAAGCAGTTGAAGAGCATGAAGCTCTTGAAGTTGCAGAAGAAGTGGTTCAACCGCGTGTCAATTATGATGTCAATGATCGCAATCGCGAAGACATCATTCGTTACTATTCACAAGGTTATACCTTAAAAGAAATTGAAGATGAGGTTGATGAAGAGCTCGTAACCATTCAATACGTGATCGATGAATATATTGAAAACCGCTAGTTAGGAGGTTTAATATGAAAAAAGAAAAATTAAGATCATTAGGGGTGGGGCTTCTAATTGCCAGTTTACTAACGGCTGTTTATGCTACCTTTGTTCAAGGGTATGTGCCAATCGAGGGAGTGACCTTACCTAGCTTACTTGATGGGCAAGAAACCAGGCAATTAAAAGACAAGGTTAAAGAAAGTGAAGCCAGTTTAGAAAAACTAACAGGCGATAATGAAAACTTAAAAAAACAATTAGAAAAAGTGACCACCGATAACGAATCCTTAACAGAAAAGGTTGCTAAACAAAGAGAATCAATTGATTATTTAGAGTCACTGAGAGATGAGAGTGATAATACTGAAGAACAAGATGAATCCATAGATTCTAATGATGAAACTGCAAGTGAAGATAATAACCAAGCTTCTGCTGAAGGAGCCTTTGTAATTCGTCAAGGAGAGAATGCTAGTCAGATTTCTCAGCGATTAGAAACAGAAGGATATATTACCTCCGCTCAAGAGTTTCAAAACCTTATCGAACAATGGCAATTATCTTCATTAATTCAAACAGGCGAATATCAATTGAACTCTGATATGACCATTCATGAAATTGCTAGCCAGTTAACTCATGGAGCTTATTATTATCAATAAAAAACCATAGCTAAATTTTAGAAACAATGGTATAATCTTATAGTGCTGTTCTTGGAAGAGTAAATATTTTTTAGTTTGGAGGGAAAATCATGCGCGTAAACATCAATTTAGAATGTACTGAATGCGGTGAACGTAATTACTTAACTAATAAAAACAAACGTAACAATCCTGATCGTCTGGAAGTTAAAAAGTACTGCCCAAGAGATCGTAAGGTAACATTACACCGTGAAGTTAAAAAATAATTTTTATGAAAGTCTGGGCCATTAATGACCTAGACTTTTTATTTTTAACTGAATTAGGCTCAATAGGAAAAAATAGCTACTTAGTGTATAATGGACTTCAAATTATTAAAGGAGTTTCAAATATGAAAAAGAGACGTATTTTAGCCTTACCCTTCGTTACTTATTCCTTAGTAGCGATCAACTTAATGGTCTTCATTTATATGTTAATAAGATTTCAAACAACAACATCCTTAGAGGCTTTAATAAAAACGGGAGCGAAGTCCAATGAATTAATTCTTTATGGTGGAGAATGGTGGCGATTAATTACACCAAGCTTTATACATATTGGTTTTGAACACTTGCTTTTTAATAACCTTTCTCTTTATTTTATAGGGCAAGACTTAGAAAAAATTCTTGGACACGGACGCTTTTTAATAATTTATTTACTTGCTAGTTTTGGGGGCAATGTATTTTCTTTTGCCTTTAATGACAATGTTTCAGCAGGTGCTTCGACAGGTATTTTCGGCTTGTTTCTAGCTTATATTGTCTTAGCGAAAATGTATCCCAATATGATTGTTTTAAGGCAAAGAGCCATTAATTTTTCACTGTTAATTATTTTGAATGTCATTACTGGTTTTTCTTCTCAAGGGATTGATCAGTGGGGACATTTTGGTGGAGCGGTATACGGTGGTATGACGACCTTAGTCTTAGGTCTAGGTCACCGATTGCATGCCAGTGTTGATAAGAAGATAAGATCAGGGGTTTTTTGGGGAATATTTATTTTGACTGCTCTCTTAATTATGGGTAAAATTTTTAACTATCGCTAGGAGGCTGTATATGAAAAAGATTATCGGCATCGATTTGGGTGGAACGAGTGTTAAAATGGCCATTATTTCACAAAAAGGTCAAATTATTGAAAAATGGTCAATACCAACCATGACTCAAAATAAAGGTCAAAAAATTGTTCCTTCGATTATCGAATCTATTCAAAACAAATTAGAAGAAAGACAAGAAGTAGCAGAAGATTACCTAGGCATTGGAATGGGTAGTCCGGGCACTATTTTAGAAGATGGTTCAGTTAAGGGAGCCTATAATTTAAATTGGGTACACCCTCATCCCGTTAAAAGCCAATTTGAAAGAGCAATCAACCTTCCCTTTATGATCATTAATGATGCTAATTCAGCTGCTCTTGGTGAACTCTGGCAAGGAGCAGGCAAGGGTTGCAGTGATTTAGCAATGTTAACTTTGGGAACAGGAGTTGGAGGAGGAATTATCTGCCAAAATCGTTTGATTAAAGGAGCTTCGGGTTCAGCGGGAGAAATTGGCCATATAACAGTGGACTTTACCGATCGTTTTCCTTGTTCATGTGGTAAAAAGGGATGCTTAGAAGCGATTGCTTCAGCCAAAGGTCTCAATAACTTGGGTCAACTTCTTGCTAAAGATTATCAAGGCCAATCTTCTTTGTACCAAATGTTCCAAGCTAGCCAAGTGGTTGAAGCTGAGGATTTAATGGTAGCAGTAAAAGCTAATGATGACTTTGCTCTGGAAATTTTTGAAAACTTTTCAAAATACATAGGCTTAGCTTGTTCATACTTAGCAAACATTCTCAATCCGCAACAGATTGTTATCGGAGGGGGTATCTCCAAGGCTGGAGACTCCCTTAAGGAATCCATTGAAAAACAATATCAAAAATTTGTTTTTCAACCTATCAAAGATCAAACACAAATAAGCTTAGCTGAATTAGGCAATGACGCCGGAATTTTAGGAGCAGCTTATTTAATTTTAGTAAAAGAAAGTAGGAAATAATGATGAGTATATTTGAACTGTTTTTGTGGATAATTGTAACTGTTCTTTTAGTTTATGGTATTTTCTGGGTAAGCCTTTGGATAATGCGCAAACGATCAGCCCAATTGGTCGCTAGTGGAGAATTAAATGAAATTATTCGCAAAGTCCAAGTGGTTGATGTTCGTGAAGCGGGAGAATTTGATGCACGTCATATTTTAGGAGCTAGAAGTATTCCAATGTCGCAATTTAAAATGCGTTTTAGTGAAATTCGAAAAGATATTCCTGTTTATTTAGTGGATGATAATTATTTTTTAAGTTCAAGAGCTGCTAATATATTAAGAAAGAATGGATATGACCAAGTCTTTATTCTAAAGGGTGGAATGGAAAAATGGTTTGGGAAAACCAAATCGAATCAATAAAAAATGAAGTGGCAGAATCCACTTCATTCCTATTATCCTTTATAATTAAAAAAAGAAATTACGAGACTAAAAATGACACCAGCTAACATGGTAATCACCATAATAATCGAAAAGATTTTTATACGTCGATCGTATTTACTTTTCTTTTTTTTGTTGGCTTTCATTGGCTGGAACCTCCTATCCATTGATAAAAATAGTGTAACGCAAACGCCTATAAAATGCAATTTGTCTTTATTAAGTTAACTTTAATTCAAGTTAAAAGTTTGTTAGAATGAGATAATCATGAAAGTGAAGGAGATAATTAGATGACATTAGCTCAAATTGGTGTAGTTGGAATGGCTGTAATGGGAAAGAATTTAGCGTTAAATATTGAAAGTAGAGGTTATCGTGTAGCAATTTATAATCGCTCACAGTCTAAAACAGAAGCAGCCATAAACGAAAATAAAGATAAAAATTTAGTAGCTAGCTATGACTTGGAATCCTTTGTTCAATCAATTGAAAAGCCTCGTCGTATCTTGTTAATGGTAAAAGCAGGTCAAGCGACTGATTCTACAATCCAATCACTTTTACCTCTTTTAGACCAAGGAGATATTTTAATCGATGGAGGGAATACCTTCTTTAAAGATACTATGAGAAGAGCAGAAACTTTAGCTGACTCTGGCATACATTTTATTGGGATGGGAGTTTCTGGTGGGGAAGAAGGTGCCTTACATGGTCCTGCCTTAATGCCTGGTGGACCAAAAGAAGCCTATGAATTAGTTGAGCCTATCTTAAAAGAAATTGCGGCAAAAGCACCAGCTGATCAAGAACCCTGTGTAGCTTATATGGGAGCAAATGGTGCCGGTCATTATGTTAAAATGGTTCATAATGGTATTGAGTATGGTGATATGCAATTAATTGCCGAATCCTATGCAATCATGGATAAATTATTAGGAATGTCTGCAGATGAGATTGCTCAAGTCTTTGAGGAATGGAACCAAGGAGAATTAAATTCCTATCTAATCGAGATCACCGCCAAGATTCTTAAGGAAAAAGACCCTGAAAGCAAGCGACCAATGGTTGAAATGATTATTGATAAAGCTGGTAATAAAGGGACTGGAAAATGGACCTCGCAATCAGCTTTAGACTTAGGCGTTCCCTTACCTACAATTACAGAATCGGTTTATGCGCGCTTTATCTCTGCTTTAAAAGAAGAACGTGTTAAGGCTTCTCAAATTATTCAAGGACCTTCGCATGATACTTCTAGCTTCCAAAAGGATCGTAAACAGTGGATAGAGAAAATTCGTCAGGCACTTTATTTTTCAAAAATTATGTCCTATGCTCAAGGATTTGCAGAATATCGCAGCGCTTCCGAAGAATATCAATGGGATTTAAATTATAGCCAAATTGCCCGTGTCTTCCGTGCAGGGTGTATTATTCGTGCGCGCTTTTTGCAAGATATTTCTGATGCTTTTGATCGTAATAGAGAATTAGATAACCTTTTATTAGATAATTTCTTCACTCAAATCACTAATCAGTATCAATCAAGTGTTCGCGAAATTGTTTCTTTATCAGTTCAAGCGGGTGTTGCTGTTCCTGGATTTTCAAGCGCAATTGCTTATTATGACTCGTATCGTAGTGAAGTACTTCCAGCTAATTTAATTCAAGCACAGCGTGATTATTTCGGAGCGCATACTTATGAACGTGTGGATAAAGTTGGCAGCTACCATTTCATTTGGGATGAATCGCGTGAAGAAAGAGTAGACCAATAGTCTAAGACCTTAATAAACGTTAATTGGTTAGTAAGTTAAGTCTATAGGAGGAAGTTCGCATGGTAAAAAATGTAAATCAACGTGTCTTAATTGTTGAAGATGAGAAGAACTTAGCTCGCTTTGTTGAGCTTGAGCTTCAACATGAAGGCTATGAAACAGCTATCTGTTATGATGGGCGCAGTGGTTTGGAAAAGGCCTTAGAAGAAAAGTGGGATGTTATTTTACTTGACCTAATGTTACCTGAATTAAATGGGTTGGAAGTTGTACGCCGTATTCGTCCAGTTAAAGATGTACCTATTATTATTATGACGGCTAGAGATTCTGTCATTGATCGTGTTTCAGGTCTTGACCAAGGAGCAGACGACTACATCGTTAAACCATTTGCCATTGAAGAATTATTAGCCAGACTCAGAGCACTTTTCCGTCGAATCGAGACTGAAGATGAATCAAGAACTCAAAATCAACCTTATCTAAAATTTAGGGACTTAGTGGTTGAAAAATCAAGCCGTATGGTGAAAAGACAAGGTGAGTTAATTGATTTAACTAAAAGAGAATACGAATTATTAGTCTTTTTAATGGAAAATATCAATATGGTTATGCCACGAGATGTCTTATTAGAACAAGTATGGGGCTATAAATCCGAGGTTGAAACTAATGTGGTGGATGTTTATATCCGTTATTTGAGAAATAAAATCGATATTCCAGGAGAAGAATCTTATATTCAAACGGTTCGTGGTACAGGCTATGTCATCAGAAACTAAATCATCTTCTGTCTTTACTTTTAAGAAAGACCAACCCCTTTCGCTTAAATGGAAATGGGGTATTTTCTTATCCTTAGCAATGATTATGCTGTCATTTATTTCACTTTTAATCTATCGCCAGTTAACGATTCAAATGTACGATGAACAATCAAAGGAAAGTCATCAGATGCAATTTGAATTTTTAATTAAGGGGCTATCCGACCAAGATCAGCCTTTCCAAGCTCAACAATTCCTTGACCAAAAAGAACAAGATAGTGAGACAAAAGTTAAGTTTTTAATAGATCACTATTCTAACGACCAAACTATCATTCGCCTATATAGTCCCGAACAAAAGTTATTAAATGAAAGTCAGCATTTTCAATATCCTATTGGATCATCTAGTAAAGAGCTTGAAAGGCAAAATATAAAAGGAAAGAATTATCTAATCGGCTCTAGTCGGATTTCGAGTCGTATTAATCAAGAATTATTAGGCATTGTTCAATATATTGTTCTACCTGAGGCAAAAGTAGCGTATGTTCAAAAGTTAAATTATTTTTTGATTCGTTGTTTTCTAATAACGACTTTGATTTCAATATTATGTGGCTTTTTAATCGCTCATTATTTTTTAAGGCCCTTAACTTATGTTATTAACACTTTAGATTTATTAGAAGGAGATACTCTCTCTCAGGTTCGTGTTGTTCGACCGCGAACCAATGATGAGTGGAGCGATTTAAGTTTACATGTTAATAAACTGCTCGATAAGATTGAGCTTTATGTAAAGGGTCAAAAACAGTTTGTGGAAGATGTTTCGCACGAATTAAGAACGCCGGTAGCGATTGTTGAAGGACATTTAAAGATGTTAAATCGCTGGGGTAAAGAAGATCAGCAGGTTTTAGATGAATCTATTTCTGCTTCGCTGCAAGAAATTACACGAATGAAGGAATTAGTCCAAGAAATGTTAGACCTTTCAAGAGCAGACCATGTAGACGTGGATTACAAAGACGAAGTAACCGAAATCACCACCGCAGCTTCTCTAGTCCACCATAATTTTGAAATTTTATATCCAAACTTTCATTTTTATTTAGATAATGAGAAAAGTAAAAAAGTTTATGTCAATATTTATCATCATCACTTTGAACAGATCTTAGTAATATTACTTGATAACGCTGTGAAATATTCGACAGATCGTCCGGAGATACATATTTCAGTCAGTCAAACCATGAATAAGGTTGAAATTGCTGTCCAAGATTTTGGAGAAGGAATGACAGCAGAAGATAAAGAGCGTGTTTTTTCAAGGTTTTACCGAGTGGATAAAGCACGAGCGCGTGCCAAAGGTGGTAATGGCTTAGGGTTAAGTATCGCTAAACAATTAGTAGAAGGCTACCACGGAAAAATTCGGGTGGAGTCTGTCTATCAAAGAGGATCGATCTTCTATGTTGAGTTTCCGATTTTAACGGACCAACACTTAATTTATAAAAGTGAAAGGATTGCCAAAGAACTTGCTAAAGAAGAAAAATAAAACGAGCCTCAGCACAATAATGTGGTGAGGCTCATTTTATGTAGATTTATTTATTCTTTCTTTGCTTTCCAGCATTTCTAGCTTTTGGATTTTTAACCGGCACAATACGGTCAGCATTTACTTTTTCTAATTGTTTTTTCGTTTGTCTCGCTTTTTTCTGTCGCTTTACTCGCGGCATATTTTGATACTTTTTGACTTTTTCATCAATATCTTTTTGAATTTTTGGTCGTGCAACCTGATTCATATAGAATTGTTGAGCTAAAGTGAAAAGAGAACCAGTGAAGAAATATAGTCCGATTCCCGCGTTAGAAATATAAGTGAAATAACCTAACATAATTGGGTTCATATACATCATTGATTGTTGCATTTGATTGGCTTGAGGATTATCGGAAACGGGTGTAGCTGTTCCTTTTTGCATTAACCAACTAGATAAGAAGGTAGTTGCTGCAACTAAACCAACTAATAGTAAACTCTTTCCACCCAAGTGAATACCTAAGAAAGAGGACTCTGCAATTTTATCGGATGTACGAACCGCTGTATAAACAGCTGAAATAATTGGCATTTGAATTAATAATGGTAAACAGCCAGAAACGTTCGATAACATGTTAATGTCATATTTTCCGTAAACTTGCATTAACTCTTGTTGCAGAGCAGCTTTTTCTTGTGGATTATCTGTTCCTTTCATTTCTTCTTGAATTTCTGCAATTTCAGGTTGGGCATATTTCATTTTAGCTGAGCTTTCCATTGATGATTTAGTCATCTTATAAGTCGATGGAAGCATAAACAAACGAGTGATTAGGGTAACTATCATGATTGCAATCCCATAAGAACCGCCAAAAATATCTGCTAAAAAGTCTAAGAAGTTAGCAGTTGGTACTCCTAAATATTCATAGATAGGTCCAGTTGGGTTACCCGATGCATCATAGCGAATACAGCCTGTTGCTATCAATGAAACCATCGAGATAAGAAAAATTAACTTCCAATATTTTTTTATAAATTTCATTTTTCACGCTCCATCTAATTGATATAATTAACGATATATTATTTTGTGTTATTTTACAACAAATACAATGACTTGATACATTCTAAGCTAAAATTTGTGGTTTATCAAGTTAGTAATCATATAAAAGAGTATTTCTAGAAGTTGAATTTTAATTGGTATAAGCCTTTAATAAACTTAGAAATACGATAATTTGTTCGATATCATTTATCATAAATGATATAATAACCCATGCACGAGAGTTCTGAAAGGATGTGATGTGAATGGCTCAAAAGAAAAAACAATCCAAGCGTCAGAGTCAATCACCCAATCAAATGAAGTACCAATCAATCTACTTATTTTTAGGTATATTAATTACTTTCTTAAGTTTAGTCGCTATTTTCAATTGGGGCATTATGGGTTTAATGCTAACTAATGGTTTTCGTTTAATGGTAGGTGAAAGTTACGGACTTCTCTTATATACCAGTTTATTCTTAGGCTCCATGATGATGCTAAAAGGAAGAGTAATTAATGTACCTTTGAGACCACTCTTAGGTGGTTTTTTAATTATAATCGCATTAGCAGGGTCTTTACACTTTATTGAGTATTACGATTACTTACAAAATAATACTCAGCAGTCGGCGTTTGAGCATGCATTTCGAATCTACCGTAAGGAATTATTATCTCAACAAAGTATTTCTAACTTAGGGGGTGGATTGGTCGGAGCAGGTCTTTATGTCAGTATCGGATATTTATTTGGTAAATGGGGATCTTATCTCTTCTTCTTTGTTAGTTTCTTTATCGGCTTAATTTTTCTTTTAGATCGCCCTTTAATTACCGGTTGGCAAGCCATTCAGCAATTATTTAGCCAAATGACTAATCTTTTTAAAGAACTTTTTCCTGATTTTTCAGAACTTAAAGAGGTTTACCAAGATAAAGGTGATGATCTTAACGATGAACGAAACATCATCGCTGCTAGTCCATTGGAAGAAAATCCTGATGAGGTTATGAATATTGAAGGCAACGAACTTAATGAATCAAAGCAAGAAAAGCAAAATGTATTTACAACACTATTTAGTCGTTTCTATTCCTTCTTTATGAAAACAGAAGAAACACAAAGTCTTCCTCCAAAGGATGTTTCATTTAACAATCGAACAGCTTATATGCCAACCTTCGAAAGAGAAGACCAACCCGCTTTTAACCCCACCACAGAATATGAATTTAAGCCTTATCGTCAAGAAGATTATCAGCAAAAATCTTTAAACTCCAAACGTTTATCCCAAGAAGAAGGACGTGTCTTGGATTTAGACTTCTTTGATCAGATGCACGATCAAGAAATAGCGCATTCTCAAGCTGATAGTCAATCGATTGATTCAATGACAAAAGAGCAGCTGAATCCTTTACCAACGAAGGAAGTAGAAAGCCTAGAAGAAATTGAAACAGCCATAGCACAAGACGAAATGGCTGATGAGGCACTTTCTAAACAAACGCCTAATAAAGCAGATGTCTTAGCTACTGCTAGTCATTGGCAAGACGCTAGTAATCAAAGGCAAGCTCTAACTGACGATGACTTAGATCAGGTTTTAAGTAAGGAAGAACTACAAAAGCAAACCAAAACCAAACAAAAGAAATCTAAAACCTATCAGTTCCCTGGGAAAAAGCTACTAAAAAAATTACCAGTAGTCGACCAGTCGGAAGAATATCAACGTATTAATGACAATATAAAAAAATTAGAATTGACTTTTGAAAGTTTTGGGGTCGATGCCAAGATAGTGAAGGCCAATTTGGGTCCTTCAGTCACTAAATATGAAATTGAACCTGCTGTGGGAGTTAAGGTAAGTAAGATTGTGTCCTTATCTGATGACATTGCTTTGGCACTAGCAGCACGTGATATTCGAATGGAAGCCCCTATACCCGGCAAATCGCTAATAGGAATTGAAGTTCCAAATACCCAAGTCAGCCCAGTCGCCTTTAGTGAAATTGTCGATGCGGGCTTGGAATCTGATAAACTCTTAGAAGTGCCTTTAGGACGAGATATTTCAGGTTCAGTTTGTCTGGCTGACTTAACCAAGATGCCCCATTTATTAATTGCTGGAGCAACAGGTTCAGGTAAGTCGGTTGGTGTGAATGTAATTATTTGTTCTATTTTAATGAAGGCAAAACCTGAAGACATTAAATTTTTAATGATTGACCCGAAAAAGGTCGAATTAACCCTCTACAACGACTTACCCCACCAGTTATCACCGGTGGTTACCAATCCACGCAAGGCAGCTAGAGCTTTAAATAATGTGGTAGAAGAAATGGAAAGACGCTATGAACTATTTGCTACAAGCGGGGTGAGAAATATTGATGGCTATAACGAACAAGTGGAGAGTTGGAACAAAGAAGAAGGAACTGGCTACGAGAAATTACCGAAGATAGTCGTTATCATTGATGAGTTAGCAGACCTCATGATGGTGGCCTCTAATGATGTTGAAAATGCCATTATCCGTTTAGCTCAAATGGCGAGGGCAGCCGGTATCCATATGATTATAGCGACGCAAAGACCTTCGGTTGATGTTATTACTGGAATTATTAAGGCCAATATTCCTTCTCGTTTAGCCTTTGCTGTTTCTTCTGGAACAGATTCACGCACAATTCTAGATTCGGTCGGTGCTGAGAAATTACTGGGTCGTGGTGACATGCTCTTCCAACCCATGGGCAAGAATAAACCGATCCGAGTTCAAGGAGCTTATATATCTGATGAAGAGGTAGAGCGCATTACTGACTTCATCAAGCAACAAAGACAAGCCAATTATGATGAAAATATTGTCGTCAGTGAAGAGAGTGTCTTAAACTCAGAAGCCTCTGATGATGAATATTATCTTGAAGCAGTGGAGTTGATTAAGGAACAGGATACTATCTCTATTTCACAACTCCAACGCAAATTTAGAATTGGTTATAATCGTGCAGCCCGTATGATTGATGACCTAGAAGCACAAGGTTTAGTTTCCGCACAAGATGGGAGTAAGCCAAGGCAAGTCTTAATTGAATCAAATGAAGATTAATTTTTAGACCAAGGATGATTAAAATAGTTTTAAAAAAACATGGTCTATTAAAATAAATTTGTTACTGAAATTTATGCTATTATCCGATATAATATGAGGGACTATGAACATTAGCAATGGAGAAAGGAGTTTCGATTAACATGGATCATGCTGTTATCGAAATGCGAGATATTTCCAAGAAGTTTGGCGATTTTTTTGCAAATAAAAAGATTAATTTAGAACTTAAAAAAGGAGAAATTCATGCCTTACTTGGTGAGAACGGGGCAGGCAAATCAACTTTAATGAATATCTTATCCGGTTTACTAGAACCTAGCTCCGGTCAGATTTATATGAACGGTAAGGCTGTGACAATCGGATCTCCAAAAAGAGCAGTCGAGTTAGGAATCGGCATGGTGCACCAGCATTTTATGTTGATTCAAGCCTTCACCGTAGTTGAAAACATTATTCTAGGTGAAGAACCGACCAAGGGACTGGTGGTGGATAAGGCTCAAGCACGCGAAAAAATTGTTGAGCTTTCTAAAAAATATGGTTTGTCAGTAGACCCTGATGCTAAGATTGAAGATATTTCAGTGGGTATGCAACAACGAGTGGAAATTCTAAAGACCCTTTACCGTGGTGCAGATATTTTAATTTTTGATGAGCCGACGGCTTCTTTAACGCCGCAAGAAATAGACGAGCTAATGGAAACAATGCATAAATTGTCTAATGAAGGCAAGTCTATAATTATTATTACGCACAAGTTAAAAGAGATTAAGCAAGTGGCTGACCGTTGTACTGTTATTCGCCGAGGAGAGTCAATTCAAACCGTTGATGTGGCTGAAACTTCAACGGTGGATTTAGCGAATATGATGGTAGGAAGAAACGTTAACTTTAAAACCGAAAAGAAATTAGCACACCCGACCGATGTAGCTTTGTCAGTTCAAAATATCCATATTGAAGATCATCGAGGCATCGTAGCTGTAGACAAGCTCTCATTTGAAGTGAAACACGGTGAAATTGTTGGGATTGCAGGGATAGATGGTAATGGGCAATCTGAATTAGTTCTGTCCATCACTGGTTTAATCCCACCTAACTCAGGTGAGATTTACTTAAATGGTGAGAATATTACCCACTATACAACCCGTCAAATTGCGCAAAAAGGTCTGGCTCATATTCCTGAAGACCGTCACAAATACGGTTTAATTCTCGATCGAAAATTAGAAGACAATATTGTATTGAAAGATTATTATCATTCGCCCTTTTCAAAGTCTAATTTCTTGAACTTTAAAGAAATAGAAAAGCGGGCAAAAGAACTAATTAAAAAATATGATGTCCGAACGGTCTCCGAAAAGGTCAATGCCCGTTCGCTTTCAGGAGGAAATCAACAAAAAGCGATTATTGCGCGTGAATTGGAGATGCATCCCGATATTTTAATTGCAGCGAATCCTACACGTGGGTTGGATGTAGGGGCTATTGAATTTGTTCACCAAGCATTAATCAATGAACGGGATAAAAACAAGGCAGTTCTGCTAATGAGTTTTGAGTTGGATGAAATAATGAACTTATCTGACCGTATATTAGTTATGTTTGATGGTAAGATTGTAGCCGATATCCCGGCTGCTGAAACTAATGAAGAAGAATTAGGTTTATTAATGGCCGGGACGCCTTTTGAAGAAGTAATGGCTAATCGTAATAAGAAAGAAGGGAGTGAAGGTAACTAATGTCAAGATTAACTAAAATATTTACTTCCGTAGCCTCGGTCATTATTGGTTTGGTTTTTGGAGCCCTTTTAATGTTGGCCTTTGGATATGATCCAGTGACAGGTTACAAATTTTTAATTACAGGAGCTTTTGGTAATCCGTTTTCCATCGGTCAAACCTTCCGAGCAGCAGCTCCTTTAATTTTTACTGGACTGGGTTTTGCGGTGGCTTATACGGCTGGATCGTTTAATATTGGTCTTTCGGGTCAAGCCCTATGGGGTTGGTTTGTATCCGTAGGGGTGGCCTTGATGATGCCCGAATCACCTGCTTGGCTAGTCATTCCTTTGGCTATTATCGCCGGAGCATTAGCCGGAGCCTTGTGGGCAGCTATCGCCGGCGTTTTAAAAGCCTATTTTGGCACCAGCGAAGTCATCGTAACCATCATGTTAAATTATATCTCTATTTATTTTGTCGATTATTTAATTCGCTATGTCTTAACCGATCGAGCAGATAGAACGCCTTCAATTGGTCAAAATGCCAGCCTAAGAATGGAATGGCTCAGTCAATTAACTAAAAACTCCACCCTACATGGTGGGATTTTCCTAGCAGTGATTGCTGCGGTAATCATTGGCATCTTAATGTCACGCACGACGACTGGTTTTGAATTAACCTCAGTGGGTCTCAACCGTTATGCTTCTAAATATGCCGGAATGTCTGACAAGAAAAACATTGTGCTTGCCATGCTCATCTCTGGTGCCTTAGCTGGTTTAGGGGGCGTAATGAATGGCTTGGGTGAATTTGGATTCATTAACCTTCAAAATGGTGTGGCACCGGCTATTGGTTTTAACGGAATGGCTGTCGCTTTACTAGGAATTAATAATCCAATCGGTATTATCTTCTCAGCTATTCTCTTTGGTGCTTTAGAAACAGGGGCATCGACCATGGCGCTATTTGCTAAAATTCCTTCCGAAATCGTAGATATTGTCATGGGGATAATTATTTTCTTTATTGGAGCGAACTTTATTATTACTTATTTTAAAGATAAATTATTCCCACAAAAACAAAGTATAGCCACTAAAGCTAATTCAGAAGGAGGCGAAGTCTAATGTCAGTTAATCTGCTAACACTTATCGTTTCTTCAACCCTTGTTTATTCAGCTCCTCTAATTTTTACAGCCATTGGTGGTGTTTTTTCAGAACGTTCTGGGGTTGTTAACGTGGGGCTAGAAGGAATCATGGTTATTGGTGCCTTAGCTTCAGTTGTTTTTAACTTAAATTTTGCGGATCAATTTGGCGATCTGACCCCTTGGTTGGCCTTGATAGCAGGAGGTCTGGCAGGTATCCTCCTTTCAGCTATCCATGCATTGGCCACTGTCCATTTAAGATCTGACCATATCATTTCAGGAACCGTTATCAACTTGATCGCGCCAGCTTTGGGTGTCTTTCTAGTTAGAGTATTATTTGATGGTAAAGGTGAAACACCTTCCATTAGAGAGTCCTTTGGTTATGCGACTTTCCCCATTTTATCGGATATTCCTTTTATTGGACCGATTTTCTTTAAAGCTACTTCAGCCCCCGCTTATGCTGGTATTTTACTAGCGGGTATCGCTTGGTTCGTTTTATTCAAAACACCTTTTGGCTTAAGGTTACGCTCAGTCGGCGAACACCCTCAAGCAGCGGACACACTAGGTGTCAATGTTTATGGCATGAAGTATGCCGGTGTTTTACTTTCAGGCTTTTTTGGTGGTTTAGGTGGGGGTGTTCTAGCGAATACCATTACCTTGAACTTCTCACTTTCGACGGTTGCCGGGCAAGGGTTTATGGCGATGGCGGCCATGATTTTCGGTAAATATAATCCGCTTGGCGCAATGGGAGCGGCTATTTTCTTCGGCTTTGCCCAATCCCTAGCAGTTTTAGGGTCACGTATTCCTTATATTGAGAGTATTCCATCTGTTTACTTACAGATTGCACCTTACTTAGTGACAATTATTGTCCTGGTCGGAGTGGTTGGTCAGTCCAGAGGGCCTGCAGCTAACGGAATTACTTATGTCAAATCGAAATAAAATACTTAGACTGATCATGAATTCATCATGACAGTCTTTTTTAAATGAAAAGTTAGGAATGAAAAAGATGAATGGAAATAATAAACGTTATCAAACGTGGAATAAGCATTTAAAGGATCATTTTGGCGAAAAGGTCTTTAAAGTCTCACTGGACGGTGGCTTTACTTGTCCTAATCGTGATGGTACAGTTGCCTTTGGCGGTTGTACTTTTTGTTCGGAATCTGGTTCGGGCGACTTTGCTCAAAGTCGGTTGGATCCGCTACCTATTCAATTAGGAAAAGGGATCCAGCAAATGCACAAAAAATGGCCTAAAGTTCAAAAATACATCGCTTATTTTCAAAACTTTACCAATACGCATGCTCCCCTACATGTTTTAAAAGCGCGGTTTGAACAAGTCATTCATGAAGAGGGTGTGGTAGGCATAATGATAGCGACGCGTCCAGATTGCTTGCCTGATGATGTGGTTGAATACTTGGCAGAATTGAATCAAAAGTATTATATGTGGGTAGAATTAGGACTGCAAACTGTTCATGACCAGACCAGCGTCCATATAAATAGGGGACACGATTACCAATGCTACTTAGATGGTGTTGCCAAGTTGAGAAAACATCATATTCCTGTGTGTACCCATTTAATTAATGGTTTGCCTGGTGAAGACTACGCCATGATGATGGAGAGTTTGAAACGAGTAGTAAAAGAATCAGATATTCAAGGCTTAAAGCTTCATCTCTTGTATTTGATGGAAGGCACTAAAATGGTCCAAGATTATCAGACGGGGCGGTTAAGATTTATGACACAGGAGGAATATGTGCAATTAATCTGTGACCAATTGGAGTATGTCCCTCAGGATATTATTATTCACCGATTAACCGGCGATGCACCGCGTGAGCGATTGATTGGACCTCAATGGTCACTGAAGAAGTGGGAGGTCTTAAACGCTATTGATCATGAGCTTGAAAGAAGAGGATCCTATCAGGGGATGCGAAGTTAATCCATTAAAATAAGGCACCATGGGGTTAGATAGTGAACTTTATGGTACTTTATTTTTAAAAGATTTGATAACCAGCTTTTTGAAAAAGAACAAGAGAAAATAACCTCTTTTTATTCAAAGTATCGATCATTGCATCACTATTTTATTTCTAATAATAAAAGAATAAGGACTGAAAAAACTATCAGAACTTCTAATTAAAGAAACTACAGATCTCTTATTTCAAATTATTAAATATCTCTTGACCTGTCCCTTAGGGGGGCTGATATATTTGATTTAAAAGGAGGTATGTACTATGTTGATGAATGAAGTGAGAGAAAAAACAGGTCTAATACGTAAAGCCATAGAATATTATGAAGAAAAAGGATTTATTAGTCCAGAAAGAGAGTCGAATAATTACAGGATTTACACTGATGAAGAGGTTGATATTCTGAAGAAAATATCTATTTATCGAAAATAAGGTTGCTCAATAGAGGAAATTGAAGGTATTTTACAAGAACCCAATAAGTCAATGTTAGCCACTATCATTCGAGATAGAGAAATAAAATCACAATTAGATAATAAAAGAGTTGAAATATTGAAACTACTCCTTGAGGGATTAGATATAAACACTTTAAAAGAACAATTGATTTTAATCGATCAACAGGAATCGATTTATTCTAAGTTAGTAAGAGTATTTCCAGGATATATTGGTCAAATTTTCTTTTTATCATACAAAGCTTTTTTAACAGATACGTTGAAAGAGGATAAGATAAAATATTATGAAGACTATATTGAATTTTTAGATACTATGCCTGACTTTGAGTTAGATGAAGATGAGAAGATAGCAATAGACCAAGCATCAAAAACCATTTCACTAACAGACATTGAAGAGGTAAATGAGGAAAAAACAAAGGCTATTTATAATCCAGACGAATGGTTAGAGGAAAAAAAAGAAATGTTAGAAAGATATCAGTCTTTTAAGGAAAGTAGTGTTTATCTAAATAACCCAATATATCGTATTCAAGAAAAAATGAAGAAGCATATGCAAGATTCAGGTTATTATGAAAAAGCTATTCCTTTGATGAGAAAGTTTAGTCCAGCATATAATGATTATTATGAAGAGTTATTAGCAGCAAATCAAAAGTTGATAGATAAAAACATATAAACTCAAGTAGGGTAATTATCGTAAAAGGACGATAGAAATTAAAATCTATCGTCTTTTTTGTACCAAAAATCAGAAAGGAAAGATGGATAGGATAAGAAGCCCTACTTGATAAGCAAGGTAAAAACATAATAAAACACATGGTGATTGGAAATGAATGAATCCATTCGCTTTTTTTAAGACATGAAATTAAAAAAAGACATGAAGTATTTAATAGTTGGAGAGAGTGGAAAAGGAAAGTCCACTTGACTCAATATACTATTTGGTAATCTCCAACCTTTGGACGGAAAAATATTGATTGATAATAGAGAATTGTCTTATCGTCAATTAAGAGAAATTATTTTTTATAATAGTCAGTTTTCTAATGTTTTTTCGGATAATTATGCTAATAATGTCACACTATTTGATAGTTTTACAATAAAAGAAGAAATTAGTTTACCTGAAAAGCACAAAAATAAAATTTTAAAGAGTGATAATTGTAGTCAACTTAGCGGTGGACAGAAACAAATGATCAAATTGCAAAGAGCTATACTTTCTCAAATGCCTATTTTATTAATGGATGAACCATTTTCCGCGATGAATTCTGAACTCGAAATCGATCTCACTAAAAAATTAGTGCAATTAGATAAAACAATCATATTAGTCAGTCATAATACGAATCCTGATTACTTAAATCTATTTGATGAAGTTATTTATTTATAAAATGGGAAGACGAGTTAAAGAGTTACATTTACCTGGGGTAGAATACATAAGTTTTGAGAATTGAGATTGTTTCCTTCTAAAAATTTAGTGTGTCTTTATAAAATCTAATTCATTTAAACTTTACCTCTACAAAATATAAGGAGTATAGCTTATAAAAGGAGATCAGTAATGCAAGAACAGTTATTAGAGAAGATGAAGTTTAATTCACAAAACTATAATTTGGATGAAATAAAATGGTTAATTAATAATAGAGGTCATCCTAACTCAGAAATTAGAGATAAATTAATCTATAGGACTTTTGTCAGAGGAATGGCAAAAGAATTATTTTCAATAGATCAAGTTAGGTATATGATTGACCAATTGTTAGAGAAAGATTTTATTTTATTTGAAATTGATAAAAAAGGGGAAGCTACTTTAAAACGCTCTTTTTCCTTATTACTTCTCTCCTTAATTGTTACATACGACAATGAAAAAGGCTCAATATACTATAAACTTTTAGACAAAGAAGCGTTTAAAAAAATTGAAAATGATACCTTGACTTACTTTTACAAAGAGTTGGATTTTTCGGGATATGCTGATTGTTTTGGGTGGGTTCACACCTTTGCACATGCTGCAGATTTAATGGTTGCAATCGTTAAACACCCCTTATTTAATAAAACGAATCTGGAAGCTATCTGGAAAGCGATTATGAACTACTTTAGAAAGATAGAAATAAAACCGGTAGATGATGAAGAGGACCGTCTAGCCTATATTATTAAAGAATTATTTGTTCATAACATTTTACACGAGGATAAATTCAAAGTGTGGATTAATCGAGAAAATTTTCCGCGAAGAAATAATAAAGAATATTACCAATGGTCGGCATTTCGTTCATTTTGTATGGCAATATATATTGAATTAGATCAGTTAGGTCTTGCTAGTGATGATCTAAAAAAACGTTTGTATGATCCTATAAACAGCTAATTAACCATTTAAACATTAAAAGTCAGAACTTATTATAATAACCGTATAGGGTCAAATTCTGCAGAATGTTTATCAAGAAGCGAGAGATACACTCTAAACTAGTGTTAGTTTTCTAACTTCAAATTATCTTTATATAAATTTTAGCATGACGTATCGAATATGTAATGTGAACAATTTTAATCCCAATGTAAGCGCTTATTGATTATGTTTAAACTATTTGGTACAATATATGTGTTAAATTTGAAATTAACGATATTAGATGCTGAGAAGCTAGATACAGTTTAGTTATATTTTTTAAAACCTTTAAAATTTAAAAGATTCTAAGGCATTAAACAAAAAATGCATCTTTTTTTAAAAGAAGTTTAGTTTCTTTATTAGCAATAATTTCTTTTGTTGGGATTGTCCGTCCTCAAGTGGCAACCGCTGCACCTTCATTCAGAGTATTGAAGTATTACTAGTTTGATAGAAATATTTTTACTTTTACCTGTTCTAGTAAGAATTGACATTTTTATATTAATACAGCAACATGGACAAAATGTTAAATTATAATTGATAGGAGGGAATTATGCTCTCTTTAAAAAATGTATCAATTAGCACGAGGCTATCGGTATTAGAAAATGCATCCTATAATTTTTTAAATGGATTTATTTATGGAATTGTTGCTCCAAATGGGGCAGGTAAGACGACTTTGTTTCGTTCCATTGCAGGGTTAAAAGAAATTAATAAGGGTGAGATTCGTTTTAATAATCAAGCCGTAACTAATCAAAGAAAAAATTTCTTTTATTTAGAAGATATTGAATGGCTGGATCAAAACTTAACTGGCATGGATTATTTAAAATTTGTTCAGTTAAAATGGGAATCTTCTTTAAATATTGAAGAGATTGTTCACTTATGTCGCATCGATAATTTTGTGAATGTGCCTATTCGAAAGTATTCCAAAGGCATGAAGCAAAGATTGATTTTTGCATTATATTTAATCAGTGACGCAGAATGTTATTTAATGGACGAAATATTGAACGGATTAGACAGTGATTCCAGAACGATGTTTTTTGAACTATTAAAGAAAAACCGAGAAAAAGATAAAATAATCATTATAACTTCCCATTACCTTGAAGATCTTAGGATCATTTGTGATTCTATCGTTTATTTGCAAGATAAACAATTGAAAGAAGGTGAAAAGTAATGATGGAAGTAATGCTCTTTATTAAGAAACTATTAAGGAGCCGTTTAAATGTTATGCCACTACTTATTCTTCTTTTGAGTATACCTACCATCTTGTTTTTAAATTATAAATCCATTGATTATTTTTCTCTAAAAAACACTTTAATTGAAGAAAACGTTAAATTTGATAAAGATATTGCAGAAATCAATAGTTTAATTGATGGTCAAGATGAAACAAACGAGCAAATAAATTCGATTGATCAAGAGAATTTAATCAATGCGAAAGATTTAAAAGAAAATAATAAAAAGATTCTGAATGCATTGGAACAGAAGAACTATCAGGAAGCTTACACTATGATGGCTAATAAAATTTCTAACACGAGTTCAATTGTAGAAGGAAATTCAAAATTTTATGGGTCTTCGTATCAAGAAATCATGGAAGCTTTGAAACGTGATGAAAAATTTTATAACTATCTGTCAGCTCATAAATTAAAAGCTGATAATATCCAGCCAGTATTTGGAGCAACTTTTATGTTTTCTATATGGAATGAGTATATGCCCTTTCTCTTTACCTTTCTGATTATTTTTATTCTCTCACAAATATTTGCTTCTGCTTTTCATGATAAACTAATGATCTATCGATTGATTCCAGATAATTATTTCAAAAGATTTATACGAAATACCGCAATTGGTAGTTTGATTTCTTCTACCATATTTTTCCTAACTCTTATACTCGCTTATATCCTAGCCAGTCTATTCTTTGATAAGGGCTCTTTTAATTATCCAATATTAATTTACAGTGAAAAATTAGCAGCCAGTTGGATTGCAATGAGCCGTTTAATTTCAAACGCTCTGATTCTACAGTTGGTATCAATTATTACAGTTATATCGACCATATACTTAATAGCAATGGTATTTAAGGATAAGATGCTTACAATGTTTGTGGCTCTGATTGTTATTTTAGGAAGTATGAGTTTGTCGTATATTTTGGTTCCCTTGCAAAAAGTGGCGCATTTAATACCGTATAATTATATGCAATCTGTTGCTGTCGTGACCGGACAAATAAATAACCAAATAGAAATAAGTCATTTAAATTTTAATAGCGGTATTCTATCAAATATCTTTTGTATCTTAATAATCGTTGCGGTTATATTTATAATAGAATTTAAAAGAAGTAGCAAGCTAAGTAATTTCAAAGGAGTCAAAGATGAAAGTTTATAATCTTTCCTTATAGATTCATAAAATAGTTTAATAGGAATCAGTTAACAATGTAAGTCTTTGTCTAAAAAGATGGGATCATTATATTAACGAGTGCTAGGATAAGGAATAATAGAAGACCTAAAACGATTGAAACCTTCCTTTAAGGAAGGTTTCAATCGTTTTAGGTCGAGGGCGTGTATGAGGGATGAGAGAAGTCAATGCTTGCTACAACAACATAAACAATGATCGGTGTTTTTAACCAACATCTGTAACAATATGTTTCAGCTTCAAAACCTTTATCTGTTTATTCAATTCCAGAAATTCATTGTAGCTGAATGGTTAAATTAAGATTTTTCTAAACATTCAATTGAGGATTATGATATAAGAACTTCTTTAGAGATTAAAGAGTTCATTTTGAAAAAAAATAAAAGAAAATAAGTAATGAATACTAAAAAAGAATGAATATATTAAACTATATAATATATTTGATAGGCAATTGAAACAAAAGTCTACATTATTTTTGAACAACATTATCCATAGATTCAATACAAAGAAGTGGTTTTCCAACGAAAAAAGGGCGGTTTGGAAATTGCGACCAATTGGCACAGCTTTTTAACAATCTATTGACGTTTCATTTCTTCAACTGTTTTTACATTAATTGTAGCAGCACATTCTTTCTGAATTATTGTACGTTTGCTAAATTATTTATTTATTTTAAGCTGTAATTGATCAACATTATTCAATTTTTCAACCCTTTTGTCGCTTCCGGTCCACCTCATTTAAGAAACGTTTAAACATTTGCTATACTCAGCATGAAAGTGTTTAATAATTTTTACTTGAAACCTTTGGTATCCACTAGTCCTAAATCATTACAACGCTGTCGCTGAAATGTTCACTCAATCGTTGAGGCTTGAAATATACGATAATAGGCGTTAAAACGATTAAACACCCATACTTTGAGTACTTCGATCTATTAATAGAAACTATAAGCCTAGGAATAGAGAATGTATTCGCTTGTTTGACGCAGAAGCAATCCAAAGAAAGCTTCTATTTTTAATTCTGTTCAAACAAGTTAATAGTCTTGTCTTCGAAGAAATATACAATGGAAAGAATAATAAAAAATTACTCCACTACCTATCACATAGTCAAAAAACGATGAGTAGGTTAATGTTCTCTTGAAGTAGGATACAAGTGCATGAATAAGAAGGAAAAATGGAGACAATAGATTTTATTTTTAACTTTTTTGATCTTCAACAGAGTGTCTCCTTATAATTTAAATGGTCATTAAAAATAAAGATAGTTTATATGGATTGTAATTGACAGTAAAAATGCTTTCAAATCACCCTTAAAAGACGGGTGTTTTAAATGGTGTGATATTAAAAAAAACAACGAATTCAGAATTCTTGAAAAAGGTCTATTTTTATTCTAAGATAAATTTGTTAACGAAGACCAATAAATTGAATGTGCATGGATAGAAAGTTCGTTGCTTTAATGAATTGCTTTAGGAAGGGGGCTTCAAGAAAAGGATAGGAGATAACTAATGACATTCAATGGGGTTGTTCGTTAAAACGATATGGAACATAGTCTTGTTTATAACTAGTTAATGAAATCAGTTATAGGGTTGGTTTTTGTATTTAAAGGAGCGTTTTATATGGATAAAAAGATTACCGTTATTGCTGGTGGTGTGATAGGTAGTTCTTTCCCCATTGTTTTTGCTATTGGAGGATATAATGTAGTTTCTTATAACAAATGGGAAGAAGAAGAAGAAAAAGTAAAAAAATATATTGATAATGCTTTAAATACCCTAGTTACTCAAAATGTTTTTACATCAGAAGAAAGAGATACAATTTTAAGCAGAATCTCTTATACAGGAAACTTAGAAGAAGCGCTAGCAGATGTTAATTATGTTCAAGAGTGTTTACCTGAAGATTATGAAATAAAACAAGGATTTATTAAAGACTTTGAAAAATATGCACCAGAAAAAGCAGTAATGGGTTCTTCAACCTCTGGCTTGCTTATTTCAGAAATCGCTAAATTTGCTGAAAAACCCGATCGAATTATCGGAGCACACCCTTATAATCCCCCGCACTTGATTCCGCTAATTGAATTGGCTAAAGGCGAAAAATCGAGCGATCAGGCGATTGAAGTGGCTAAAGAAATCTTTAAGTCTTCTAATAAAGAACCGATTGTATTGAATAAAGAATTAAAAGGTTTTGTTTCTAACAGAATTCAAGCGGCTGTTTTTAGAGAGCTTATCTCGATGGTCTTAGACGGTGCAGTATCGATGGAAGATGCTGATAAGGCAGTTACCTTTGGACCAGGCATTCGTTGGGGAATTATGGGACCGGGTCTTGTCTTTGAACTAGGCGGAGGAGAAGGTGGAATTGAAGCTGTCCTCAAACATATCGGTCCATCGTTAGAAAGCTGGTTAGAAGACCTTGCTACATGGACTGAAATTCCCGAAGAAGCCAAGGAGAAAATTCCGAAAATGGTCGCAGAATCGCTTAAAAACAGACCAAAAGAAATTGGAAATGATCGGGAATCCTTATTAAAATATAGGGATGAAATGTTGCTAGATATCCTTAAACTCCATGATGAATTTTAATAGATCGTCTCGACTGTATAAGAAATCCCCCTTCATCCTAAACGGATGCGGGGGCTTTTTCTGTGGGAAGAGAGTTGGTGAATTGCAAAAATGAGTGTTCGCAGCACTTGAGAAGCGGTTACTATTTTAGATGGAATGAGAGAGTGAATGAGCGCATTGTACACAAACAATTCACCTTCTAGCGTGGTTAATTTCATAATTTTAGCTAAAAAAAAGCGCCGAGACAGCGCCATAAGTTGGGTTCGGTTAAACCTTATTTTAACTCGCATATGTTGTTTTGAATGGATACAACATCTATATAATAACATAAAAATCATTTGTGTCAACGCTCTATATTATTTTTTTATTATTGGAAAAATTGAATATTTTTAAAAAAATTATCTTCTTTCATATAATGCTATGTTATAATGTAACCGTTATCTTAAAAATGATACTAAAACTCAATGAAATGGAGCGAGATTAAGTGAAGAAACCTTATACGATTGGATTAGATATTGGGACGGGATCAGTAGGGTGGGCTGTGTTAACGGAAGACCTCCAACTTGTGAGAAAAAACATGAATATATTAGGCAACACTGATCGTAAGAAAATTAAGAAGAATTTCTGGGGAGTTCGCCTTTTTGATACGGGACAAACTGCGGAAGATACTCGAATGAAAAGAACGAGTCGTCGGCGATTACGTCGTCGGCGAAATCGAATTGTATATTTAAGAGATCTTTTTTTTGAAGCGATAAAAGAAGTGGATGAAAATTTCTTTGAACGTTTAGACAACAGCTTTTTTACAGACGAAGACAAACCTTACAACATATACCCTATATTTGGAAACATGGATGAGGAAAAACAATACCACCTAAACTTTGAAACGATATATCATTTACGTAAACACTTAGCTGATAGTAGCGAGAAAGCTGATTTAAGATTAGTTTATTTGGCACTCGCCCATATTATCAAATACCGTGGACATTTTTTAATTGAAGGCGACTTGGACTTAAAAAACACTTCCATTAAACAACAATGGCTTCAATTTATTAAAACGTTTAATCAAGCTTTCCCAGAAGATAAAATAATAGTAACTGATGAGGAATCAAGTCAAATTGAATTAATTTTTAAAGAAAAAATTGCTAGATCAGCTAAGAATCAACGAGTAAGAAATCTCTTAAAAATAAAAACGTCACACCCGTTAGAAAAATTTTTAAATCTGATTGTTGGAAATAAGGGAAACTTTCAAAAGGCTTTTGATTTAGAAGAAAAAGCAGAGTTGCAACTAACGAAAGAGACCTACAATGAGGATTTAGAAGAGTTGTTGGGAAAAATAGGTGATGAGCATTTAGAATTATTTACGACGGCTAAAGCAACTTACGATGCTATTGAATTAGCAGGCGTTTTGAAACCGAGTGGTGTAAAAACAAATGCGCTCCTTTCTGATAATATGATAAGTCAATACAATGAACATAAAGAAGATTTAAGAAAGCTTAAAGACCTTGTTGCAAATCATTCGAAGAGTTTATACTATAATCTTTTTAGGGATAAGACAAAAAAAGGTTATGCTGGATATATAGACGGCGAAGCTAGTCTCGAAGAGTTTTATAAATACCTTCGAGCTGAAATTAAAAACATTAAGGGCAGTGATTATTTTATTCATAAAATGGAGACAGAGGATTTATTAAGAAAGCAACGATCTTATCATAATGGAAGTATTCCTCATCAAGTCCATCAAGAAGAGTTAGTGGCTATCTTAAATCATCAAGAAAAGTATTATCCATTTTTAGCCAAAAACCGTAATAAAATATTACAGATATTCAAATTTAGAATTCCTTATTATGTCGGGCCACTTGCTAAAACAAATGAAGATCGTTTTTCATGGATGACAAGAAAGTCAAATGAAGCTGTTAGACCGTGGAATTTTGAGAGTGTGGTCAATTTAGAAGCATCTGCTACTTCTTTTATTGAAAAAATGACCAACTACGACCTTTATCTTCCAGAGGAAAAGGTACTACCTAAGCGAAGTTTGCTGTATCAAAAATTCGCCATTTTTAATGAACTAACAAAAGTTTCCTATAAAGATGAGCGACAACGGCTTCAATTTTTTTCTAAAAAAGAAAAAGAAGCCATTTTTAATCAATTATTTAAGAAAAATCATTCTGTCAGCGAGAAAAATTTAAAAAAATTTCTAATAAATGAGTTGGCTATAGAAGCCAGTGAAATCAATGGGATTGATGGAAGATTTAATGCAAGTTATTCAACCTATTTAGATTTTATGAAAATTGAAGGAATGCAAGCCTTACTTGATGATGACTCGCTTTCGCAAATGCTAGAAAAGATTATATTTATTCTGACTATTTTCGAAGATCGTAAGATGAAGAAAACACAATTGCAACAATTTAATCAATACTTAACACCAGAAATGATTAAGCATCTTTCTCGAAAAAATTACTCAGGTTGGGGAAGGTTGTCAGCAAAATTAATTGATGGTATTCGTGATAAGCAATCGCATAAGACAATTATGGACTATTTAAAGGATGATGATGGAGTAGATCGCCATCACAATCGAAATTTCATGCAATTAATTAACGATGAAACGCTTAGCTTTAAAGAGACTATTGAACGCGCTCAAAATATTGAACAAGATCAAGCGTTAGAGGATATGGTTTATGAGTTGCCAGGCTCGCCTGCTATAAAAAAATCAATTTTACAATCTCTAAAAATTGTAGAAGAAGTGGTAGGGATTATGGGATACGCTCCTCATTCAGTAGTAGTTGAAATGGCTCGTGAACATCAAACGACAGCTTTTGGTAAGAAGCAATCTAAGAAACGCGAAGATAAATTAACGACTGCTTTGAAGGACTTTGGTAGTAATTTATTAAAAGAGCAACCGATAGTTAATGAAACCTTACAAAATGATCGTCTCTATTTATATTATCTACAAAACGGGAAAGATATGTATACAGGAGAGCCTTTAGATATTCATCGTTTATCTTTTTATGATATTGATCATATTATTCCAAGAAGTTTTACTACAGATAACTCGATTGATAATAAAGTTCTTGTTAGTTCTGCAAAAAATAGGGGAAAATTGGACGATGTCCCTTCTAAAGCTATCGTCGATAAACAGCGAAGTTTCTGGGAACGTTTACAAAAGTCAGGACTTATGAGCGAACGGAAACTAGCGAACCTTACCAAAGCCGAAAGAGGAGGATTGAGCGAGAAAGAAAAAGAACGTTTCCTTAAGCGAAGCTTGGTAGAAACGCGCCAGATAACTAAATATGTTGCTAATATTTTAGATACGATTTTAAATGATTCTTCGGCTGAAAAAACTGTAGATATCGTCACCATAAAATCTACTTTAGCAAGTCGGTTTAGAAAAGATTTTAATCTTTATAAAGTTCGTGAAATTAACGATTATCATCATGCACATGATGCATATTTAAATGCAGTGGTGGCTAATAAAATTTTGAAAGTTAATCCAAGAGTGAAACGTGACTTGGTCTATGGTCAATTTTCTTATCAATCTAGTTCTATTAAAAACAAAGCTTCTTATCGAAAAATGAAATATGATCAGATGATTGATTTCTTTGTGGAAGACTTTGTGATTGACGAAAAGACAGGCGAGGTTCTTTGGGATAAAAATAAAGAAATGCAGACAATTAAAAAAGTGCTATCTTCAAAGCAGATGAATATCGTCAAAAAAGTAGAAGAACAATCTGGAGAATTATACAAACAAACGTTAAACCCTAAGGGGACTTCAGAGAAACTCATACCAATAAAAGAAGGATTGGATATAAATAAATATGGAGGGTATTTGAACCCTAAAACCGCCTTTACTTTAGCAATAAAAGATAAGAAGAAATGGCAATTCATCGGCGTAACAATGCAAGAAAAAGCTAAGTTTAAGCAATCTCCAAAAGAATTTTTAAGCGACAAGGGCTTTCGAGAAGACGCTGAATACCTTGTGTTAAAGAAATACACACTCTACGAAACAAAAGAGGGCGCAAGACGTTTGATTTCATCGCATCAAGAAGCTCAAAAAGGTAATCAGTTTGTTCTATCTGCTCATTTAGTGCCAATGGTCTATCATGCTCAACATTATGATGAAAGTAAATATCCTGAAAGTGTAGAATATGTAAATAATCACTTAGAAAAGTTTGATTTAATCTTCCAGGAGGTTATTAGATTTGCTGATCAATATATCCAAAAACCTAAAGTTACTAAACGGTTAGAAACAATCTATCAGAAGAAGAGTCAGGATATCAATGGCCTAGCCAAATCAATTGTTTCTTTATTTACTTTTGTTTCTTATGGAGCACCTGCTGCATTTAATTTTTTAGATGAAAATATAACTCAGTCTAGCGTTAGGTATACTCTAGGAAGCTTAAAAGAATCTATATTAATATTCTATTCTATAACTGGTCTTTATGAAACGAGAATAAAGTTGGAGGAATTGTAATGGCGTGGCGGACAGTGGTGGTTAACTCACATTCCAAGTTGAGCTATAAAAATCACCATTTATACTATCGAAGTGCACGAGCAACCGAATTAATTCATTTGTCAGAAATCGATATACTTATTTTAGAAACAACTGATATTACACTAACGACGATGCTATTAAAACATTTAGCTGATCATAATGTACTGGTTGTTTTTTGCGATGAAAAACGTCTACCTAAAAGTATGCTCCAACCTTATTATGGACGCCATGATAGTTCCTTACAATTGAAAAAACAGATGAGGTGGGCTGTCTCTTTTAAAAATGAACTATGGAGAAATATTATTAGACAAAAAATTTTAAATCAGGCTAGTTTTTTGCAGGAGCTAGGCGCTAATACTAAAGCTGAAACATTAAGACACTTTAGTAAGGGCATTCTATCTTTTGATGAAAGTAATCGAGAAGCGCATGCTTCTCGGTTATATTTCACCACACTTTTTGGAGCAGATTTTGTACGGACAGATCCCAGTACTATTAATGCCGCCTTGGATTATGGGTATACCCTTATTTTAAGCATGTTTGCTAGAGAAATTGTAAAAAATGGTTGTTTAACTCAATTAGGAATCAAACATGATAATCAATTTAATGAATTTAATTTAGCAAGTGACTTAATGGAACCCTTTCGAATAATAATTGATACTATCGTTTATAAGTATCAAGGCGAAGAGTTCAAAGTGATTAAATTAAAGCTCTTTAAAATATTTAGTCGAACATTCGCTTATAGGGATCAAGAGATGTTTTTAACGAATATCATTGCCGATTATACAAAACGATCGATTAAATTTTTGAATGAGGAGGATAATAGGCAGCCGGAGTTTAGAGATGTCTTATAGATTTATGCGTTTATTATTAATGTTTGATTTGCCCGTTGCTAGTTTGGAGCAAAAAAGAGACTATCGTAAATTTAGAAAATTTTTAATTGATGAAGGTTTTATTATGCATCAGTACTCAATTTATAGTAAGATTTTACTTAATTCAACGGCTAAAGCGGCGCAAATTAATCGTTTAAAAAAACATATTCCAGAAGAAGGATTAGTCACACTTTTAACAGTGACTGAAAAACAATTTTCAAGGATGATATATTTGGTAGGAGAATCAGACGTATCCATTGCGAATCGAACAGATCGTATTGTGATTTTAGGGGAGGGAGATTAGAGTGAAGATTAATTTTAAAATGCTCGATCAACCGCTTTTAATTGAATGTCCTACACTATTGGTAATTGAGGAGGTCAAACTTTTTTCAAACATTATTGAACAAATATACTCTTACACTGAAGAGGCAGAGTTAAAATTTTATGACCATAAAAACAATAACTTAAAAGCCAATGAAATGGTTATAATCACAGATATACTAGGGTATCAAATTAATTCAACCACTTTCTTAAATATAATCTATCAAGATATAATAGATCAATTAAATGAGACGCCTGAAAAAAAGAATCAATTAGAGCAAACTCTGCACCAATTACTAGTACAAGTAGACGATGTATTAATAGATTCAGAGCTAGACTTAATAGCTAATGAAGTGGATATAAAAGCAGTTTTGAAGTTATTTAATGTGACAATTGCTACTGATTATCACTCGATAAATGAACGCTTTTATGATATAGTTCAAGTAGTTAATTATTTGAAAAAAAAGAAGTTATTAATCATTATCAATTCACTTTCTTATTTAACACAAGATCAAGTCCATGATTTATTTGAATACATTACTAGTTATGGGTTACGTACACTTTTTATAGAACCACGAAAGTTATATGGATACCCTCAATATGTAATAGATTCAGAATATTATGTTTATAAATTTGAAGAATAAAAAATTACCCATTCAAAACTGAAGTTTTCGCAAAAACAAATAGCTTCATAATAGGGTCTCCAGGCATTGCGAGGTTTTAGAGCTATGTTGTTTTGAATGGATATAAGACTAATTTGGCGATATTGAGTTTTGCGTATAGGTTTTAGAGCTATGTTGTTTTGAATGGATATAAGACTGGAACATTGTAAGATATTCAGAAGTATTTGTTTTAGAGCTATGTTGTTTTGAATGGATATAAGACATGCAGCACTTCGTTGTCTTGGCTTTTTTTGTTTTAGAGCTATGTTGTTTTGAATGGATATAAGACGAGAACGCATGCAAATGGGAAAGGTCGGACGTTTTAGAGCTATGTTGTTTTGAATGGATATAAGACCATTTTGAGAAGTCACTGAAACGCCGATATGTTTTAGAGCTATGTTGTTTTGAATGGATATAAGACCAATATTCAATTAATGAATATAAAGCCTATGTTTTAGAGCTATGTTGTTTTGAATGGATATAAGACCAATCAAAATAAAAGGAAATGTTAAACATGGTTTTAGAGCTATGTTGTTTTGAATGGATATAAGACCGTGCTGATTGCGAACGGTTAATCGTTAGTGTTTTAGAGCTATGTTGTTTTGAATGGATATAAGACACATTATTATATATGATAGAATTCTCTGATGTTTTAGAGCTATGTTGTTTTGAATGGATATAAGACATGACAGATTGCGCACTGTCCACGGCTTTAGTTTTAGAGCTATATTGTTTTGAATGGATATAAGACATAAACCGTTTTACTATAAGAGAAATAGCAGTTTTAGAGCTATGTTGTTTTGAATGGATATAAGACTTATATTGCAAAAGGTGGGTGGACAAAGGAGTTTTAGAGCTATGTTGTTTTGAATGGATATAAGACTACATTAATAGATGTTGAACTAATATTTGAGTTTTAGAGCTATGTTGTTTTGAATGGATATAAGACATGATTTTCTAAACAGATTTCCACTGCTTCGTTTTAGAGCTATGTTGTTTTGAATGGATATAAGACTATCACTTCCCTCGTCTTGATTATACTGTAGTTTTAGAGCTATGTTGTTTTGAATGGATATAAGACTATCGGGCCCGTATGGTGGAGATTGATGTCGTTTTAGAGCTATGTTGTTTTGAATGGATATAAGACCAATCGTATTATGAACCGTTTCACCTAAGAGTTTTAGAGCTATGTTGTTTTGAATGGATATAAGACTTTCGTAATATTCAAGAATTGTTTTAACATGTTTTAGAGCTATGTTGTTTTGAATGGATATAAGACTGATACCATGTTTCATCACGCCATTCTTGCGTTTTAGAGCTATGTTGTTTTGAATGGATATAAGACCATTGTTTTCGTTGAAGATGAAAATAAAACGTTTTAGAGCTATGTTGTTTTGAATGGATATAAGACTTCTTCTCCACCATGTTCTTTAACTTGAATGTTTTAGAGCTATGTTGTTTTGAATGGATATAAGACTGCTCAACCTTGCTGTAATCGAAAGAAATAGTTTTAGAGCTATGTTGTTTTGAATGGATATAAGACTAATAAGTTGTCGATAATATATCAGATTAAGTTTTAGAGCTATGTTGTTTTGAATGGATATAAGACTTGTAAATAATTTAGGTATAACGGTGGTGTGTTTTAGAGCTATGTTGTTTTGAATGGATATAAGACATTTAACAATGGCTTTATTAAAACAGTTTAGTTTTAGAGCTATGTTGTTTTGAATGGATATAAGACATCTTTCAACGTTGAGAGATTTAGGAAGTAGTTTTAGAGCTATGTTGTTTTGAATGGATATAAGACATTTAACAATGGCTTTATTAAAACAGTTTAGTTTTAGAGCTATGTTGTTTTGAATGGATATAAGACATCTTTCAACGTTGAGAGATTTAGGAAGTAGTTTTAGAGCTATGTTGTTTTGAATGGATATAAGACTTGTAAATAATTTAGGTATAACGGTGGTGTGTTTTAGAGCTATGTTGTTTTGAATGGATATAAGACATAAAATATCTGACATTATTCGAGACGCCAGTTTTAGAGCTATGTTGTTTTGAATGGATATAAGACTTATGCAGGCGAATGAAGAAACCAATGCAGGTTTTAGAGCTATGTTGTTTTGAATGGATATAAGACTTGGTGAATACACACAAAGATATTTAGAGTGTTTTAGAGCTATGTTGTTTTGAATGGATATAAGACTGTGTTTTTTACCTGCAATTTGTGAAATTTTGTTTTAGAGCTATGTTGTTTTGAATGGATATAAGACTTGGAGGTTATACAGGTGCACAATACCAAAGTTTTAGAGCTATGTTGTTTTGAATGGATATAAGACCTTGATAGGTATCTCTTACATACCATGTCCGTTTTAGAGCTATGTTGTTTTGAATGGATATAAGACATTTTTTTCGGTTCGTAGTAAGATATAGTCGTTTTAGAGCTATGTTGTTTTGAATGGATATAAGACTGATGCCGGTAAAGATATAACGATAGACTTGTTTTAGAGCTATGTTGTTTTGAATGGATATAAGACTCGAGTTCGAAGATAATGAAGAATTGCTAGGTTTTAGAGCTATGTTGTTTTGAATGGATATATGTCAATCTCTAATTAGTTAATTCTAAGTTAGGAATTTCAATTATCTTGTAAGGGGATAAGCTCTATTAAGGTTGTCTTCTTAACAATGGATAACGATCAATTATCTCATGCGATAAAATTTTATAACATAAGGGATAAATATGAATAAGACTATTAAAAGTGCTTTAAAGAAACTATTCTTTTTTGTTTTTGTTTTATATTTTTAGTGCCATGGTCAATGGTCTATCAATATATTTATTTGATACTACACTCGCAGAATATTTTGCTGAATTTTTTTCTCTAATCAGTTAGCAAAGAGCTATGAGTTAGTATGACTAGCTTTCTTAAATCAAATATAAAAAAAGGAGTAAGTTATGAAGTGTTATAACTTACTCTTTTTTAGCAATAATGAAGTTGTTTTTAAGAGAGGCCGATATAATAATTATCTCAGGCTAATAGTTAAACTTTATACTAAAATTAAAGCTAGCTTTTAGTTTAATTCCTAAATAGTAGTCTCACTAGAATCAATTGTTGAGTTAAGCTTCATTTTATCACTAAAAACAGTTTTTATATAAACCTAATTTAAATAATGTAAAAGTATAGGATAAAGATTGACTTTAATAATGTTAAATGATAACTTTAACTTAATTAAAGAAGGAGGGTGAAATGAAAATTAATATTATTCCTGAATGGATGTCAAATCTTGAAGAAGAAGATTTATCTTTTATCAAAAGATTTATATTAGCATCTGGCTCTTTAAAAGAAATCGCTAAACAATATGAGGTTACTTATCCGACAGTAAGACTAAGGTTAGATAGGCTTATCCAAAAAATTCAAATGAGCGATGATATTGCAAATGAACCTTATATCTCTTTAATTAAACGATTGGCTGTTAATGATAAGCTTGATTTTGAAACAGCTAAAATTTTGGTTTCAGAGTATAAAAAGATGAAAGGAGTTGAATGATATGAGAGCTGCTTTGATTATGTTTATTGTATATGGGGCATTAATTATTATCTTACAAATATTATTATCTAAACTTAAAAATAAATGGTTTGGCTTGATACTGCCCTCTTTAAGTTTTGTCTATTCTATGTCTTTATCACTTGTTTTAACCATCACCCCCCTGGAACAATCCGATAACATGAAAAGTTTAATGGATTTTGTATCAACACTCTTAGTAAACAATATACCTACCTTTATTCTATTAGCTATATATTTTGCTATGAGAAAGCAATTAAAAATTTCTTCCCAAATTGAAAAAATGAAAATTAGAGATTTATAATAGAATTATGTTAGAAATTATAAAAATAAAACTTTTAATTTAAATTTAAATAATCTTTTGCTTTTAGTCAGAAAATTATGAAAAATATTAAGAACTATAAAAGAGAACCATTCGAGTCTCTTTTAAATATGGAAATTCATTTTATTTGCTAAAAATAAATAGGACAGTTGAAAGTCTTAACAATTCATTTGAATGATATAAATTCAAAGCAATCCCTGATATAATCGCCATGCAAAGAATATTTGCCAAAATATGATCACTTGCAATTTCAAATTGCTAGGCCAAAACTCTGATAAAGCCTATCTTAAATTTAGGAGGTGAAGACGATGCTCAATGAGATCTTAAAGGAAAAGAGAAAAGAACTTAAACTTACTCAGCAGCAGGTTGCTGATTCGTTGAATGTCACACGACAAACATTGTCTAGTTGGGAAGTAGGAAAAAGCTTTCCTGATATTCCAACCTTGATTAAGATTAGTAATTTTTATCAAATATCTATAGATTATATGTTAAGAGGGGATGTTGATCTGATGAAAAAAGTTGAAAAAGATGCAAATGAATTGGAAAAATACCAAAAAATAACAGAGATTTTAAAAATGATCGTTTATGGGTTACTGATTGTTACTTTTTTCTATGGTGCCGGCTATGCAATTGGAAAAGGGTGGGGGCATTTTATGCCCTAAATCGTTTATTTCAATGAAGCAAGTTTATTTAAAGGTAATTAGTTAATCCTTAGTCATTCTATTTATAATCCTTAAAACAACTTTTTTCTAAATCTACTTTTAGACTTAGGAAGTAGTTGTTTTTTTGTTTTATTTGCCAAGAAAAAGTAAATTAAACAACTTAAGCTGTCAAACTGGCTGATTTATAAACTCTTTTAAAGATGACAGTCAATCTTGAAAGGGGGTAGTGTATCTGAATGGTACGTATATTATAGAGAGTAGGAAGTTGGCAGACTAAACAAGGAGAATTTTATGAAGAACACAAAAAGAAAACTGTTAGTGATCAGCTTATTGACGCCACTTGATATCACATTATTTCTACAAGCCCCAGAACATTTAGTTAAGAAAATGTTATGACCTGTCTTAATAGGAATAATCTATTTCCCTCGACTTGCGAACTGTCTAGTCCATATTAACTGAAAAATGATGAGTCTTTTCATACTCATCTTACCTCTTAACGCTATCCTTGTTGTAATGCCTTTGTCTTCAGCCTTTGCTTATTTAGGCGAAATTTTGGCTTATCGTTTGTATAAAGAACTAATGATTAAAAGTAGTCACCTTGATCAAATTCAATACCCATTTTAATTTCTGAGTGATCTTCGATCTAATTCTTAAAATCAACTGAACAGCTGAATCAATTGACCGTTAAGGATAGAGCTAGTTCTAACTCTGTTCTTTTGTTTTTGTTTGAAAGCCCTACTAAGGCTATAGGGTTATGGTTAGAATACTAGGCGATATGGATAGAATTTTGCAATCTACCACATAAAAGACAGGAATGTGAAAACACAAAAGCAATTAAACTTTACATGGCGACAACAATACTTTACATATTTCTTTTGGAATGTTATTATTTAGATAATAGTCAAAGGAGGGGCAAACTATGGAAAAAGAGGATGTTTTAAAAAAAGCACAGCGAGCACAAAAAGACGAAAGGGACGAAGCAATAAATACGAAAGCTTTTCAAATTGGGTGGGTAGGAGTATCGGTTGTAATGTTACTTCTTATTGTTTTGAGGGTTATCTTTAATGAATCAGCCATAGACATTATGATAATCTTAATGGCTCAAGTAGCTGCGGCTTCATTTTATCAGTATTCTAAAATGCCAGATAAAAAGCTCTATTTGGTAAGTGGGATCATAGCTATATTAGCTATTATATTAGGCTTTGCCTCATTATTAAGTAGTTACGGAGTTTTTTAAATATGGGAAAAAAAGAAGAATTAGTTTTACTAAATCGCTTAAAAGTTGCTAGAGCAGAGAAAAGTTTGACTCAGGAAGAATTAGCCAAATTAGTGGGGGCTTCTCGACAAACTATTAGTGCTATCGAAAAAGGACAATTTAATCCATCCGCAAGATTAGCGCTTATTATTTGCATTGCTTTAGATAAAAAATTTGAAGAGTTATTTTACTTTGGCTAATTTAAGTAGGTGTTGATCTTCGGTGTACTTCTTAAAACAGACTGAATAGTTGAATAAATGGAATCTTAAAGAATGGAGTTCGTTTTTTGCTCTATTCTTTTTATTTTATCTTTATTTTTACTGTTTAACAAAGACTATTCTGTTAAGCTTAAGCTATCAGATGAAGTCTTGATTGAATCTAGTTTATGGACAACAGTCTTAAGGACAGATAGTTTTTAATAAAATAGAGAGATGATTCAGCATAGTATATTTATAGATTAAGGGGAGAAAAATGGAAATCAAAGAACTTTCAAAAGAAAACGTAGAAGAGTTTATCATTTATTTGAACAAAGCATTGGCAATAGAACCGGATAGGATGACAACGGATGATATAGATGAAGAAGCGATAATTAAAGTGGTTTCCAATCAACCCAACGAACTAAGTCGTTCTTTATTAGCTTATGAGGACCATCAGATTGTGGGTAGGTTGGAGTTTCATTCTTATCTTTGCATTCAAGATTCTTATAGGATGGCCTATGTCAATTGGGTCTATACACTGCCAGACTATCGACACAGGGGAGTGGCTCAGTCATTATTTAAAGCATTTGAGAATATTTGCTTACAAGAAGAAATAAATCAGTACTTTTTAATCCAGGCAGAGAATCAAGCGGCGAGCCGTTTTTATAAGGCCTTTGAACATGGAACATCTAGTAAAGAAATAATTTTAAGAAAGACATTATCTAAGTTTTAGAAAGCCAAAGCAACTTATAGAAGACATCTTTTTCTTTAATCCCAGCTTTTCACTTATCGATTTGTGAGACGGCTGAAATCATGCTAAAATAGGAGGAGTAAATTTATTTAAAAGTCGTGATTGAATGTTAAGTATTTTTTTAAATACTGTTACTTATTCTAGCTAGTTATTAATCAATAGGGGAGCTTAAGATGTCACTTGAAAAAACAATCTATCTCAATCAATTACTTTCCTACTATGGTTCTCTCCTAACGGATCGTCAATTATCCATGATGCAATCTTATTACGAAGAAGATTTATCATTATCGGAGATCGCAGACTATTATGAGATTAGTCGCCAGGCTGTACATGATATTCTAAAACGTTCAGAAAAATTATTAGAAAGCTATGAGGAAAAGTTACGTATTTTAGCCAAAAGCAATGACCGACTGAAACATTTAAAAGAAATTCGCTCAATGGTGGCAGATCAAGATGACATATTAGAAAAAATTGACTATTTAATTCAATTAGAAAGCTAAAAAGGAGCAATATTATGGCATTTGAAGCATTATCCGAACGATTACAGAATTCCATTTCATTTGTCGGTAAAGGGGAAAAAATTACCGAAGCCGACCTTAAACAAATGATGCGTGAGATCCGACTTGCTTTACTGGAAGCGGACGTTAACTTCAAGGTAGTGAAGACTTTTGTAAAGAAAGTAAATGAGAGAGCCCTCGGATCAGAAGTCCTAGACTCACTGTCACCGGCTCAACAAGTGGTTAAAATTGTTAACGAAGAATTAACCGAATTAATGGGGGGCGAGCATACCCCGATTAATATCTCTAAACAACCACCAACCGTAATTATGATGGCTGGTTTGCAAGGGGCTGGTAAAACAACTACGGTGGGTAAATTGGCGAAACATTTAAAAGAGCAAGGTTTAAAGAAACCCTTGCTAGTTGCTGGAGACGTTTATCGTCCAGCAGCCATTGACCAACTCCAAACGATTGGTCGACAACTTGGTTTTGATGTTTTCAGTCAAGGAACGCAAGCAAATCCGGTCGAGATTGCTAGAGAAGCTCTTCAACAGGCGCGTTTAAATGGTAACGAAGTGGTCTTAATCGATACGGCGGGTCGTCTTCACGTAAATGAAGAATTAATGGAAGAGCTGCGTCAGATTAAAGCAGCTGTTCAGCCCGATGAAATCCTCTTAACCGTCGATGCTATGACCGGTCAAGATGCTGTAAACGTAGCAGCGGCCTTTAACGACTCGCTAGATATTACCGGTGTTGTTATTACCAAATTAGATGGTGATACACGAGGAGGAGCCGCGCTTTCTATTCGTGCCATTATCGACAAACCGATAAAATATACCGGGCAAGGTGAGCAATTAAGTGCACTTGAGCCTTTCCATCCGGATCGTATGGCAGGACGAATTCTTGGTATGGGGGACATGATGACCCTTATTGAGAAGGCTCAACAAGATTTTGATGAAGAACAAGCAGCTAAGATGGCTGATAAAATTAAAGATGCTTCCTTTGATTTTAATGATTTTATTGATCAAATGGATCAAGTTCGTAAAATGGGGCCTATTAAAGACCTACTTAAGATGATCCCTGGTATGAATAAAATTCCTGGTCTGGAAGATTTTAATATCGATGATAAAGAGATGAATCGAGTCAAAGCAGTGGTTCAATCCATGACTCCTTATGAAAGAACCAATCCAGATGTCATTTCCCAAAGTCGTCGACGCAGGATTGCGGCTGGCTGTGGTCAATCCTTACAACAAGTTAATCAATTAATTAAGCAATTCAACCAATCGCGTGAAATGATGAGTCAAATGTCCAATGGTAAAATGGGGGGCATGAACAAAATGATGAATCAATTGCAACAAGGAGGACAAAAGGGTGGAATGCCAAATATGGGCATACCTTCTTTGGGTAAAATACAATCGCCAGAGCAGATTCAAAAAGAGCAAGAACAAAAGAAAATTGCCCGTCTGTTGAAGAAAAAACGCAAGCGTAAATAAATTTTTAGTCTGTAAAGGAAAAACCCTTTACAGATTGTTTTTTTTCTGTTATTATTCATAACTGTGATAGAACTTATGGAGGTGAAATACATGGCAGTTAAAATTCGTTTAAAGCGTTCAGGAGCTAAGAAGCGTCCTTTCTACCGTATCGTGGTAGCAGATGCACGTTCTCCACGTGACGGTCGTATTATCGAAAAAATCGGTACTTACAATCCTGTTTCAGAACCAAGAGAATTAGTAATTGATGAAGAGAAGGCTTTAGAATGGTTAGCAAATGGGGCACAACCCTCAGATACCGTTCGTAACCTTTTATCCAGTCAAGGAATTATGCAAAAATTCCACGAATCTAAATTAAGCAAATAGCCTAATCAATAGCGTCAAAAGATAAGGATGTGCTCTCAATGACAGAAAAAATTGAACGTTTAATTCAAACTATTGTGGAACCTTTAATAGACCACCCAGAGGAGTTTCAAATTGAACTTCATGATACTGAAGAATTTATGGAGTATCATTTAATCTTACATCCTGATGATGTAGGACGAATTATTGGTAGAAAAGGCCGTGTCATTCGAGCAATTCGAACAATTGTTTACAGTGTTCGTCTACGTGATCAAAAACGCTCACGTATCGTCATTGCTGATGACCTCAATGATAATGAAGAAGAGTAAAATAATAGGGTAACTTATTATTTATTCCATCTTAAGGCACTAAACTGAGTCTAACTTAAGTTAGTGTCTTTTTGTATGTGCCCTGAGTAAACTCGTACTCAAAACTTTAGACAAAGAACACAACTTTTTATACCCTTAACTTACAAATGAATTTACAGGAGGAACACATATGGAATATTATCAAGTTGCAAGGATTGTCAATACCTTTGGTATTAAAGGGCAATTAAAATTATTGATGGACACCGACTTCATAGAGGAACGTTTTGCTAAAGAGAATCGTTTATTTGTAATGAAAGACGGAAAAAGTATCCAGCAAGTGACTGTTGAATCCTTCCAAGAACATAAGGGTTCTTATCTTGTGAAATTCAAAGAGTTTAGTAATATTAATCAAGTTGAAAGCTTTAAAGGGCTAACTTTAGCTATTCCTGCTGATGACCAGCAAGAACTAGAAGAAGGGGCTTATTATCACCACCAAATTATTGGTTTAAGTGTATATACAAATCAAGGTGAAAAATTAGGAAAGATTAAAGAAATCATGGCCTTAGGTTCTAATGATGTTTGGGTGGTTAAAGCTGAAAAAGCTAAACAAAAAGATATCTTACTTCCTTTTATTGATGATGTTGTTAAAGAAGTGGATTTAGCTCAAGGAAAAGTAACGGTGGAGTTAATGGAGGGACTTGTTGATGAAGGTTAAAGTATTAACGCTTTTTCCGCAAATGTTTGCCCCTATGCAGGAGTCATTAATGAAGGCTGCTCAAGATAAGGGGATTCTTGAGTTTTCCACCCTTGATTTTCGCCAATTTGCCGTTAATAAGCACGGTCATGTCGATGATTATCCCTATGGTGGTGGAGCAGGTATGTTGTTGCGTCCTGAACCGATAGTGGAGTGTTTAGAAAGTCTCGACTTAGATTCAAAGACACCGATTATCTTGGTGGATCCTACTGGCGAACCCTTTACGCAAACTATGGCGCAAGAGTGGTCGACAAAAGATGAGTTGGTTTTTATTTGCGGCCATTATGAAGGCTTTGATGAACGGATCCGTTCTTATGTCTCTCAAGAAGTTTCCTTAGGTGATTATGTTTTAACCAACGGGGAGTTACCGACTATGGTGATGATTGATGCGACAGTAAGGTTAATACCGGAAGTTGTCGGGAATGCTGAATCCATTGTCAGTGAGTCTTTTCAAGATCATTTGTTAGAATACCCTCAATATACAAGACCGCAAAATTTTCGCGGAATGGAAGTGCCAGAGGTTTTATTGAGTGGTCATCATGAGCGAATTGACCAATGGCGTCAAAAAGAAAGTTTGAGAAAAACAGTTGAAAGAAGACCCGATATGTTAAAAAAACGTAGCTTAAGTAAGCAAGAAGAGCAGTGGCTAGAAGAATTTAAAAATTTGGCTCAAAATTAAGCAATTGAGCCTTTACAAGTGTTTTATTTCTTGTATAATTGTTTAAGTGGTCTATTGACCCGAATTAACGATATTCCGCTAAATAGAAAGACTATTTAAGAATATTTGTTGGAAGGAGAAATGAAAATGAGTAATTTAATCGATAAAATTACCCAAACTCAATTACGTGATGATGTTCCTGATTTCCGTCCTGGAGATAATGTTCGTGTTCATGCCCTGATCGTTGAAGGTGAACGTGAGCGTATTCAAATCTTTGAAGGCTTAGTAATTAAGCGTCGTGGTGTTGGAATCAGTGAAACATATACTGTTCGTAAAATTTCTAATGGAGTAGGTGTTGAACGTACATTCCCTGTACATTCACCACGTGTCGCTAAATTAGAAGTAACACGTAAAGGTAGAGTACGTCGTGCTAAGTTATACTACATCCGTTCATTGTCTGGAAAAGCAGCACGTATCAGAGAACGCGGACGTTAGAAAAGACCCAGAAAGCCTATTCTGTAGGCTTTCTTTTTTTGTTAGGAAAATTTTTTTCATTTAAAATAAACATGAGGAGACTCCCAAAAGTTAGCGTTTAAAACGTTCTTTTGAGGGTCTCCTCTCTACATTTAAATGAGAAACTATTTTATTGTTCAAAGATATCCGAGCGATATGTAGGTAAGTTCTTCTTTAATTCATTAGCTTGCCGAGTCAAGCTTAATCCAATATCAGTATCGGCAACATAATAACGTTTTGGTTTTTCAGTCACTACATATTTCTTTGGTAGGATATCAAAGCGTGAGGCAATAGCATCTTCTCTGGTTGTAAATGGCTGGTGAGCACAGATATAAATTTCAAATGAATTATCTACTAGGGTATAGCCGGCAATGCCGGTTACTTTTTGATAAGGTTTTGCCAAGCCACCATCGATGACTAACATTTTTCCATTGGCTTTAACCGGTTTTTCACCTGCAACAGCTTTAACAGGTGTGTGTCCGTTAATAATATAGCCGGTCGGTTCTAAATCAAACTCTGCCAGCATTTTTAGGCAAAAATCTTCATCATTCCTTAACTCATAATATGGATTTTGAATTTCTTTATGGGTTGTTTTATCTTCAAGGAAGTAACGTTCAAATGTTTTCATGGCATGTTTACCAAAGAGTGTAGAAACAGGACCACACCATAAATACCATACTAAATCGGTATCAAAATCATCCATAGAGTTCTTATCTAGAAAAGTTCGTGTAATCGATTCGCCAAACTTTTCCATCAAACTGCGTCCACTATATTCTTTACCATCTAGGGTGACTTTCATAAATTCACCGTCTTGATGAGTGGGGATACAGCCGTGGAAAAGTAAGTTGCCATTGTAGCACTTATACATGGTTCCCTTTGAGACTAAAAAGTTAATATGACGTTGTAACTTTTCAGAATTTTGGAATTGATGCAATAAGTCCAAGAGTACTAATTCCTCGCCTAAAGTCAGTTCAAAGGGTTCTGCAGAATCGACCCTTTGGAAGCAACCGTTCTTAATTGGGTATTCAACGCCCTCAACCACGACACTTTGACGGTCAGCGGATAATTTATCCAGTAAGAGTCTTTCTTCCATATTGAATTCAGGACGCCGTTGGATAATTTGACTTTCAACTTTGAATTGCATAATCGAAATAGCTTGATGCATGAGTGTGATTTCATCAATTTCCTCTTGGCTTAATTCGGAATTATCTCCGCGAGGGTGAAAGGCTGGATTGTCTTGGTAATAGCGATGGCCATATTTGGCTAAGCGACTTAAGTCAATTCCATAATCTTTCAAGAGTTGACTATGACCATAGCGCAGCTGGATACGGATAACATTGGTCAAACAAGCTAATGATCCTGAATAGGCACCAATCCAGATAATATCATGGTTACCTAATTGAATATCAAGCGAAGGAATTTCCATTAGGCGGTCTACGATTTTATCCGGATTTGGTCCTCGATCGTAGATGTCTCCTAATACATGGAGGTGGTCAACCACAAAACGTTGAATTAACTGAGCTAAAGCCATGGCAAAGTGGTCAGCAAGATTGAGGTCAATAACGGTGTTAAAAATAGTGTGGTAGTAGCGTGACTTATTATCTTTTTCGTCATATTGATAAATAAGTTCTTCTAGAATATAGGCATAGGATTTTGGTAGAGCTTTTCTTACCTTGGAACGGGTATACTTACTAGAAACATGGCGCGTAATTTGAACTAATTGATCTAGGAGTGTCATCCATTCATCTTTTGTTTTTTTGGCATTTAATATCAAGTCTTCTGGGTAATAAATATTGAAACACAATTCTAACCTTTCATCTTTAGTTAGAGTATCATGAAAAAGGTCATCGACCTTAATTGAAATAACACCTGAGCAGTTCCGTAGCAAATGATCAAAGGCTTCGAATTCACCATGTAAATCGGAAATAAAATGTTCGGTTGCTTTAGGTAACTGCTTAATAGCCTCAAGATTTATAATTTCGATTAAATCTTCAACAGTTTGAGCTTTTTCTAATCTATCCATTTCCTACCTCTTTTCAAATAATATAAATTTTTTATGATTCTATCTATAAGCTATGCAATTTAATTGTGAAAGTCAATCCTTTGTTTCAAAGTCAAACTTTGATATACTTAAATTCGATTACACTTATTGTGAGGAAAGAGGGAAATTAATGTCAGAATTTAAAGAAAGATTTGATGCTTTACTAAAAGAAAAGAAATTACCTGCTAATTACCAAGAAATTCAAGACGGAAACCACCTATATCGTTTTCAATTTAAGGTGAGTAAAGAGCGTAGACTTGTTGTAGAAGTGATTATTCAAAATGCTAAAGGCGCTCATTTAGATGCTCAGATTATTTACCGTCATGTTCATTTATTAAAAGATTATAATCAGCGCCCTGAAGCATTAGAAGCAATCAATGAATTAAACGAAGCTAAAACAGGTTATTATAACCTTTATTTGGCAGGAGATGGTGAAATTTACCTGCGTAACCTACTAAGAGCCACTCAAGACCCTACTTTAATTTATGAAGTATTGGTAATGGGTTCTAGTATTGCGCGTGCATTACTTGTTGAATTGGAAAAGAAATTAGGCGAATCTGCTAATCCAATGATTTAATGGAGGAAAAATAAATTGATCATTGAATATATACAACAAAGACCTTGGCTAAACTTTTTATTTGAACTGACGGTGGCCTTAACAGCTGCCTTATGTATAGGTATTGGCTTAAAACTCTTTTTAATGCCTGGAAATATTTTCTCATCAGGTACTTCTGGTTTAGCACAAATTTTAAACTACTTTGCAGTGAATATCCCAGTTATAGGTCCTTATATGACAGTAGGGAATATCTATTTTCTATTTAATATTCCGATTATTATTCTTTCATGGGTGAAATTAGGAAAGCAGTTTACTATTTGGACCTTAATTGTTGTTTTTGTATCTTCCTTAGCAACTAATATGATTCCTTTAACAGTCATTTCTTCTAATCCGTTGCTTAATGCGATTATAGGTGGAGTGATTTGTGGCATTGGTTCTGGGATAACTATTAAATATGGTATGTCATGTGGTGGTTTAGATATTATTACTTTGGTAATTTCTCGTGCTACTGATATGAATGTGGCATTCATTGGTTTTGCCATCAACTCATTAATTATTTTAGCTTCTGGCTTATTATATGATTGGGAATTTGCCCTTTATACCTTGATCTCCATTTATGCCTTAGCTAAAACAATTGATGCCATTCATACCAATGAGCAACGCCTTACAGCTTTAGTAGTGACTAATAATACGGATGAAGTAGTCAACGCTATTTATAAGTCAATTGTTCGAGGAGTAACTATTCTTGAAGGACAAGGTGGCTACTCGCGTGATAAACGAGATGTCTTAATGGTTGTTTTAAACCGCTATGAAATGTTCCCCTTAGAGCAAGCCATTCGACAAACAGACCCTAAAGCTTTTATTAACTTTATTCGTTCGAATAAAGTGGTAGGTCATTTCTTTAGTAGAGACCAACAAAAGGCTATGAGGAAACAAGTTCAAGTAGACAGACCATTAGAAGAGGAATCCGAAGACTTTAGCTTTTTCAACCTGCCGATGGAATTTGATCAATTATATGATGGAATCGAGCATGAGGATGACGATTTCTAAACAAAGTAAAAGAGCAAGGGATATAGTGACCCCAAGAAGTTGGACCATGAAATCCAACTTTAGGGAGTCAGTACATTCTTCCTTTGCTCTTTTTTAGTTTCTGATTACTTTTGCTAAAAGGATGGTTTACTTTATTCCTATTAACGCCTAGGAGCGAGATACGTGCAATTTAAGCATTTGGATCACCTTAACCTTTCTTTTTAGTTTGAGTTAATGACAATCCCAACACTCCTTTCACAAATTAGTCTCTGCACTTACTTGACATAAAATAAAATACCCCCACCAAAAATTGGTTAGGGGATATGTGAGTTGATTATTTTAATTGAGAAGTTACCTCCAAGAAATGCAGGCTGAGTGGAAGAGTTTCTATTCAGAAAGAGTGATTGAATGCAGCTTCTGAATTTTTTCAAACTGAAAAGTTGCTTCAACATCATAACGCCTCCTTCAATAAGCAAGATTAGAATTTTCTCTTCAAATAAATTATATCAAAGTGAAGTCAGAAATAAAGTAATAACTTATTATTAGTTAAAAGAAAGATTAAAATAATCGATAAGATAATGAGCCAGACCATCTTGATCATTGGAATGCTCAGTAATATCGTTAGCAATATCTTTGAGGGGTTGGATGGCATTACTCATTGCCACGCCATGACCTGCAAATTCAATCATCTCCAAGTCGTTATCTTCATCACCGAAGGCTAGAATATTTTGACGAGGAATATGATAGAAGTCAGCAATGGTTTTAACACCCACTGCCTTGTGTAAATTTTTACTAACCACTTCTAAAACGGGTATTTCACCCCCCCAAGTTCGCACAGAAACTTGATTTGGATAGCTAGCCATGATTTTCTTTTGAATAGGTATTTGGTCTGCTTCCGAAGTGAAAAGGGTTACAGCAATCGGATTATGAATGAGAGTTTGTCGAGAAAGTTTTTGATAGCTTGCGTCTTCGGCTGGATAATAGGGTGACTCAGGAAGATTCATTGAGGAAGTATAAAGACGTTCCTTACCTTCGGCACAAACTAGCTGAATGCCTAATTCATCTTGCCGGTTAAATAAATCAAAGACTATTTCACGATCTAACTCATGGTAGTAACTTGCTAGCCACTCAGGTCGGTCAGGGAAGTGACAATAGGCACCGTTAAAATTAACCATAGGTGTAACGAGGTTTAAGACTTGATAAATTTCTTTACTAGTCCGATAAGGTCTTCCAGTAACGATACAAACTAAATGACCCATGTGATCTAATTTTTGCAATGTTTGAATCGTTAAAGGAGTAAGTTTGGATTGATTGTTTAGAGTAGTGCCATCTAAATCAATGGCAATCATATGTTGGCTCATTAATTCGCCTCCTTTAGAGATTGCTTCGATTATAGCAAAGATGAAAGCTTAAGGGCAACTATTCATGATTATTGGCTAAAAGCTTGAATTGATGTAGAATGAAAACAAAGAAAGTGAGGCGTTTGAATGGATTTAGAAAAAATGCGCGACACAAAAAGTTTAAATGATGAAGAACGTATGATTGTGGATCGTTTATCGAATGTGATTGACCCTGAATTAGGGGTCGATTTAATTAATTTAGGTTTGATTTATCGAGCCGATTTAACTGAAGAGGGGATTTTAAAGATTTTATTAACTCTAACTACTCCAATGTGCCCAATGGCAGATGTTATTGTGGATGAATTAAATGGAACTTTCGAAGATGTTCCTCAAGTTAATAATGTTGAAGTTACTATTACTTTTGATCCACCCTGGTCTTTAGATAAATTATCACGCTATGCCAAGATAGCTTTAGGAGTGATGTAATGGATGTCATGGTTTCTGATTTTGTGATTGAAGATGGGCCATTTGGCCCTCTTCCAGGACGGACTCTATCTCCTAGTGAGCAAGTGAATCAGCCCTTACCACTTGTTTTTTTCTATCATGGGTGGACCAACTCAGCTGGTGAACATTTACATTATGGTATGGAAATTGCCCGACAAGGCTTTCGAGTAGTCATGCCAGATGCCTATTTACATGGGAAAAGAGGGGATAGAAAGTCGCTAGAATTGCAAGGTTTTTTAATGGCTCTTCGAGCTAATATAGAAGAATTTCCATTATTATTCGACCATTTTAAATCGACGACTAAGGATAATTTTGTGGCAGTTTCGGGAATGTCAATGGGAGCAATGACCACTTTACTTTTACTCAGTAGACACCCATTTCTTTCAGCAGCCGTTTCCTTAATGGGGAGTGCGCACATTTCTAAGTTGATTGATCAAAATGTTATTAATAACCAGTCATCATCTAATCAAAGTCTAACGAATAATCAACTTTTAAAAGAAACACATAAAGAATTTGCCATTATTTATCAGTCAGATTTAAGTAAGCAAGCCGAAAAGATAGCCAATCGCCCTTTATATATTTGGCATGGCGAAAATGATCCGCTTGTTCCTTATCAAGATACGGTAGAATTTGTGGAATCCATCATCGATCAACCCTATAGTCAAAATACATACTTCAACCACGAACCTGCTTATCATCGGGTTCCATTTAAAGAAATTGTTAAGATGGCCAGCTTTTTAAAGGCAGCTTCTCTTAAAGAGTCCGATCAGATATGGGAGTACGTAGAAAAGCTATCTTTAGAAAGAAAAGATTTTTTTGAATAATAAGAAAGGTGATTGCTTGCAAAAAACTAAACAATGGTTAGACCATCGGGTGGATTTAAGTTCTTATATTGAAAAAGTTAGCCAAGACCAAATCAATCAATTGGTTTTCAAACTGATTCTTCTTTTACCCTCCTCAATGATCGCCACAGATATTCGTAGTGGCTTTCCGCTCTTAATCAGTATCGAAAGGAATCGAATTAAGGATATAGTCTTACAACGAATCTCTCTATTAATTGAAGAATATGCACTTGACCTCTCAGACTGGCATCAATTAAATTTTATAATTGATCAGAGTCAAAAGACTATTAAGAAATATTATCAGGATCATTCATTGATTGATTTAGATTCTATACAAGTGGAAATTAATTACTTTTTAAAATAATTTAAGTAATTTAGTAGAAGTTTATTTTTTCTAAAAATTTTGCCCCAACCTATTGACCATTCCTGACCAATAGGTTATACTCAATTTAAGCTCTTTGAGAGAGCTTTTAATATAGATTAAATAATTTGACCAATTCTGACCTTAAGGAGTGAGAATATGATAGAAAAAATGACAACCACTTTGCAAAGCGCCATAGCTGAAGCGCAACAAATTGCTATTAGAAGACAGCATCAAGAGATTGATATCCCGCATTTATGGCGTATATTTATTCAAGCAGACCATTATGCTGCAAAATTATATGAAGATATAGGTGTTGATCGGTCGGCTTTTCAAGCAGTGATTGAAGGAGAAATTGATCAATTACCTCAAGTTGCCGGTCAAAATATTCAATATGGCCAACACTTTAGTCAAAGATTTACTCAGTTATTGAATGACGCCAGTCAAATAGCAAAGAAATATAAGGATGAATACTTAGCCACTGAAGTGATTCTACTAGCTTTATATAAGCAAAAAAATAATCCTTTGACCAAATGGTTAAACCAAAAGGCTATTAATGAGTCCCTACTAAGAGAAAGAATTGAGAAATTAAGAGGGGGAGATCGTGTGACATCACAAAACCAAGAAGAGACTTATGAGTCTCTAGATAAATATGCAACGAATCTTAATGATGCGGTTAAAAATAATAAGCTGGATCCAGTAATCGGTCGTGATGAAGAAATTCGTGATGTTATCAGAATTTTATCTAGAAAAACCAAGAACAATCCGATTCTAATTGGTGAGCCAGGTGTAGGTAAAACAGCCATTATCGAAGGATTGGCCCATCGAATTGTTCGCAAAGATGTTCCCGAAAACTTAAAAGATAAGGAACTTTATTCCTTAGATATGGGCTCCTTAATAGCAGGAGCAAAATATCGTGGAGAATTTGAGGAACGTTTAAAAGCCGTTCTTAAAGAGGTAAAAGAATCCGAAGGGAGAATTTTACTCTTCATTGATGAGATTCATACCATTGTTGGTGCAGGTAAGACAGAAGGATCGATGGACGCTGGTAATTTGTTAAAACCGATGCTAGCAAGGGGAGAATTGCACTGTATTGGTGCGACAACCTTAGACGAGTATCGTGAAAACATTGAAAAAGATAAGGCCTTAGAACGTCGATTCCAGCGCGTTTTAGTCCAAGAACCAACAGTTGAAGATACTATTTCTATCCTAAGAGGTCTAAAGGAACGTTACGAGATTCACCATGGGGTCAATATCCATGATAATGCCTTAGTGGCCGCTGCAACCTTATCACATCGATATATTACCGATCGTTTCTTACCAGATAAGGCAATTGACTTAGTTGACGAGGCATCTGCTACTATTCGCGTAGAAATGAATTCTATGCCAACTGAAATGGATGCTGTCAACCGACGGTTAATGCAATTAGAAATTGAAGAGGCTGCCTTGAAAAAAGAATCTGATGAGGCTTCTAAGAAACGTTTAGAAAATCTTCAAGAAGAATTGGCTGATTTAAGAGAAGAAGCCAATCAACTGAAAATGCGTTGGGAAGTAGAAAAAGAAGCTTCTAACGCTTTAAGAGATAAGCGAGAAGCCTTAGATAATGCGCGTAGACAGTTAGAAGAAGCTCAGAGTAATTATGATCTTGAAGCAGCGGCTCGCTTACAGCATGGCGAAATTCCGCATTTAGAGCAAGAATTAAAAGAGTTAGAGGCTAAAGCAGAAGAAACTTTACAGTCTGATACTGAACGGTTAACTCAAGAACGTGTGACTGACGTTGAAATAGCCAAAGTAGTTGAAAGATTAACTGGTATTCCAGTCAGTCGCTTAGTTGAAGGAGAAAGAACCAAGTTAATGCACTTGGATCAAACGCTTCATCAAAGAGTGATGGGGCAAGATGAAGCGGTAGAAAAAGTAACACAAGCCATCCTAAGATCAAGAGCTGGTTTGCAAGATCCACGTAAACCAATTGGTTCCTTCCTCTTCCTAGGTCCAACCGGTGTTGGTAAAACAGAATTAGCCAAGTCCTTGGCCGAAGTCTTATTCGATGATGAAAACCACATGGTTCGAATCGATATGTCTGAGTACATGGAGAAGCATTCCGTTTCTCGTTTAGTTGGGGCCCCTCCAGGTTATATTGGTTATGAAGAAGGTGGCCAATTAACAGAAGCTGTAAGACGTAGTCCATATTCCATTGTCTTATTAGACGAGATTGAAAAAGCTCACCCAGATGTTTTTAATATTCTTTTACAAGTTTTAGATGATGGCCGTCTGACTGATTCTAAAGGTCGTGTTGTAGATTTCAAAAACACTGTTTTAATCATGACTTCTAATATTGCTTCTCATTTATTATTAGAAGGAGTGAGTGATAAGGGAGAAATTCTAGCTGAAGTAGAAACACAAGTAAATCAAGCCTTAAGCAACCACTTTAAACCTGAATTTCTCAACCGAATTGATGATGTCGTTCTCTTTAAACCTTTAACTCGAGCAGATTTACAAGGTGTAGTAGAGAAATTCTTAAAAGATTTACGTCATCGTTTGGCTTATCAAGAAATTGAACTCCAATTAACCTCAGAAGCCATCAATTGGCTAGCGGATAAAGGTTATGATCCGATTTATGGAGCCCGTCCTTTATTACGTTTTATTACTAAAGAATTGGAAAATCCATTAGCTAAAGCGATTATAGCGGGTGATATTCTGCCAAACTCACTTGTAAAAGTGGATTTAGCTAATGATCATTTGCAATTTGAAGGGTTAGCATCCGGTAATTAATTGCCAAATCTTCTAATTAAATCTTTTACTATAAGTTAAGGTCTTGATTGATTATCAGGGCCTTTTTTACAATTAAACTAGTGAAAACATACCTTCTAAATGGTGTAAAAAGGACTAAAAGATGCTAGAATAGAATGCATGAGAAAGGGGAATGCTTTTGAAACAAATTGATAGATTAGATAAAATTGTTGTTCGCTACATCTTTTTAATTGCTGGTTTAGTCTTAGCAATCTTTAATTATGATGTGATTTTTTCATGGATTAATCGTTTAGGCCAAGTTTTTTTACCGATTCTTTCGGGCCTCGCGATTGCTTATGTTTTAAATATTTTAATGGTGCGTTATGAAGACTTGCTAAAGAAAGTCTCAGATAAAAGTTGGATTAAACCCTACCGACGCCCGATCGCCATTCTTTTGTCTCTTATAACAATTATTTTAGTATTGTTATTTGTCTTAGGCTTGGTCTTACCACAAGTTTACAATGTAATTACAGAGTTTATTACAGCTGTTCCCTTTCAAATTACACGCATAGAAGAAGCGCTTACCAATCTTGAGAAAATGTTACCAGCAGAATCGATGGAATTCTTAGACCGTTTTGAAATAAATTGGGCTGATATTCTTAAAAGTATTCAAGATATGGGAAATCGATTTATCACTGGAGTAGTAAATACCACCCTCTCTACGGTCGGTTCTTTAACTTCTATTATTATTAATGGAGTATTGGCCTTCATTTTCTCTATCTATTTACTGTTATCGAAAGAAAAACTAATGGACCAATTTTTAAGAATCGTTACCACTTATACTAGTAAGCCGGTATCACGCAGAATATTTTATGTGTTAACGACATTGAATGACTCTTTTAAACATTTCTTTACAGGATCTGTGATTGAAGCAATCATATTAGGTTTTTTAGTTACCGTAGGTATGTGGATCTTTAGATTTCCTTATGCTGGAATGATTGGATCTCTAACTGGTTTCTTTGCTTTGGTTCCTATGCTAGGCGCTTATATTTCAGGAGCTATTGGTGCCTTATTAATTTCAGTGCAATCGGTTCCCCAGGCATTATGGTTTATTATCTTTATCATTCTCATCCAGCAATTCGAAGGAAATGTCATTTATCCACGAGTTGTGGGAGGATCGATAGGATTGCCAGGTATGTGGGTTTTATTCGCTGTAACCATTGGCGGGGGACTATACGGAGTAGCTGGTATGTTGCTAGGAGTTCCGATAGCTTCCGCTATCTACAAAATAATTAAGCGCGATGTCCTAGAGCGTGAGACTTATTCTTACGAAGAAAGACAAAAGTTATTACATATTGCTAAATACGACTCTTTTAAGCAAGTAGCTGATGATAATCAAGAGTCAAATCAAGATTTTAATTAATTTTATTAAACTCCCTCCCTGATTTAGGCACTGACCCCAAATAGTGAGGCAAACATAAAAACACCTCCGTTGAATTCGTGTGAAATGAATTTAATGGAGGTGTTTGATTAGGGTTAATCACCTAGCTTACTCTGCAGAAACAAAATCGAAATGTATTGAAATGAAAAATGAAGGCCGGACTAATAATCAAATAATAGATGAATGAAACATTAAGAACACGTCTCAAGTAAAAATTTGCTGGCCTTGGGATCGTTAAAGTCAAACCTAGCGCTTCAATCAAGCCGGCGGTAAACAATAGACTTATGGCAAAGGATTCGAAGAACTTAGCGAGATAAATCCACTCAAAATCGAATTAAAACGCCAACAAGCAGCCTAACAAAGGTGTTTTTATTCTGTCCTATTTATGGGGTGCAGTGCCTACCCTTAATTAGGAGTTTTTATTTAAATATGAAATTATAAGACTTTAGTTCGCATGATTTTGCTACTAATGAAAGCAATTTCATGATATAATTTAACTAAAGGAGGTGGTTTCATGCTTATAAGTTTTTTTCTAGCAATTAGTGCTTTAGTAGTATCATTATATACGCGCTGGACTTGGTTATTATGGTCCATTGCAGCTGTTCTTTTTGCCATGTTTTTTGGGATAGAAGGCCAAGCAATATTGCACTATTTAATCTTTATGATTGGTGTCATATTGCTGATTCTTGAGGTGTATATACCAGATTTAGGTTTAACAGGATCAGTTGGCTTAATCGCTTTTATTTTAGGTTTATGGCTAAAGTTTCAAGATTTATCGACTGTTACTCTAATTGTATTAGCTAGCTTAGCGATTGTTCTCATTTTATTCTTGATTTTTAATAAGATGGGTTACAATTTGCAGTTTAGTCCCGATTTTATCTTGGATAAAGCAATTAACAAAGATGCAAATTCCAATTCAGAGACTAAGGATCATACTTATCTTGCAAGCTTAGTTGGTAAAGAAGGAATAACGGTAGGAGGCTTGAGGCCGGTTGGTAAAATAAAAGTCGATGATCATTATTTTGAAGCATACAGTCTAGAAGAGATGATAGCTGCTAACCAACCGATTCAAATTGTCAAAGTTGTTGACAAAAAAATTTATGTAAGGAGCGAAATGAATGGATAATTTTTATCTGGATGAAGGGTCACCCATAGTGATGACTGTAGTTATTATTTTATTACTGATTTTCTTGATTTCAGTGTTCTTAAGATTTGTTCCAATTGGCTTATGGGTAACTGCTTATTTTTCCGGCGCTAAAGTTTCAATAGGTGATTTAATAGGGATGCGCTTAAGAAGAGTTAAGCCTGCTTATATTGTTAATCCCTTAATTAAAGCCACCAAAGCCGGTGTACCGATTACAACTGATCAATTAGAAGCTCATTTTTTAGCAGGTGGAGACGTTAACCAAGTGGTTGATGCCTTGATAGCTGCCCAGCGTGCTAATATTGATTTAGAGTTCGAACAAGCTGCCGCTATTGATTTAGCAGGGCGAAATGTTTTTGAAGCCGTTCAAGTTTCAGTTAACCCGAAGGTTATTGAAACACCGGTTATTGCAGGTGTAGCTATGGATGGTATTGAAGTTAAAGCCAAAGCTAAAGTTACTGTACGTGCTAATATTGAACGATTAGTAGGTGGTGCGGGTGAAGAAACAATCATTGCCCGTGTAGGGGAAGGTATTGTAACGACTGTAGGTTCAGCTTCGACCCACTCCATTGTATTGGAAAATCCCGATTCCATTTCGCAAACAATCCTTAGAAAAGGTTTAGACTCAGGAACTGCTTTTGAAATACTTTCGATTGATATTGCTGACGTTGACGTCGGACGTAATATTGGAGCTAAATTACAAACCGATCAAGCGGAAGCAGATAAGAAGATTGCTCAAGCTAAGGCTGAAGAGCGTCGTGCAGTAGCCGTTGCTCAAGAGCAAGAAAATATTGCCGAAGTTCAGAAAATGCGTGCCAAGGTGGTTGAAGCGGAATCTCAAGTTCCTCTAGCTGTTGCTGAAGCCTTCCGTAATGGGCGTATCGGTATTAAGGATTATTATGATTTAGAAAATATTCAATCAGATACACAAATGCGTGAATCGATTGCAAAAAGTGGTACGCCACATAATAATGAAAATGAGTGATTATAATGGGATTTTTTGAAATAATAATTCTGGGATTTATTATCAACTATTTCGGTTCAAAAATAAAAAAAATGAATCGTCAGAATGGTTCTTTTGATTCCATTAAGGATAAAATGTTTCAAAGTTTAGATCAATTAGAAACAACTACTTATCATGAAAAGTATCCCAATCTCGATAATTTCTTTGAGACCGATGAAGAATCAGAGAAAAAATTTGAATCAGAAGTTAATAAAATTCAAGAAGGAAAGATTGATGTAGATCCTCAAACAATCGATCGTTTAAAAAGAAAATATCGAAAGGATATTCAATCTTTTTCTAACGATTTAAAAAAACAAGTAAATCAATTGATTGAGCAAGGTCCTCAAGCAGTTAAAGATAAAGCTATTCAATTGTCGGCATATCACCCTAACCGTGAAAAATTATTAGAAATTGCTAAATACTACGAGGATTTTGTGAATGAATTTCAAGAGCATCCTAGCAAAGGAGATTTAATCGCTAAATCTTCAACGGTTACCCAAGATTTTAATGATTTTTCTGATATGGACTATGAAATGGAACAATTCATTATTGAAGGGGAAGAGTTAGCTGAGTTTAGTCAACCAATGCAGGTTCAACGATTAAGCTCTCGAGAGGATTCTACCAACCATTCCAATCAGTTAAAAGAAGCCATTATATGGTCAGAAATTCTAGGACCGCCTAGGTCTAGAAAATAAAAAAATCCTATTCTGTTATTTATCAGAATAGGATTTTTTTTTATCGCTGCCAAAGGCATTATAAAATACTTTTACCATTTGTTTAAAGTTCTTTCGCGCTTCGATAATCGATTGATTGAGATTTATTAAATGATATTGTCTTAAATCATTTCTAAAAAATTGAATATACTGTTTAGCAAAATCACGCAAATCCTTTTGCAAGGATGGGTCAAATTGTCTAAAACGGTAATGAACTTTGTTTAGATAATAGGTTGGCTGATTAATGAGTTGGTTAATCGATTGCGCTTCACAGGCATCAATTAAGTCAATTAGAGCAGAGATAATACGTTTTCGTCTAGCGGGAGAGTTTCGCAAGATCCAGTTTTTATTGATTTGATTGATACTTTGGCTGGTGATTGTTAATTGTTTCGCTCGTTGAAATTGTTTCCCTTCAATTTTCCAATTTGCTAGATTATGTTGCATCAGTCCACGCTTTTTACTTTTAATTATAATGGCTTTTTGATCATGGAAAAGCAAGTTACCAATAATACTATCTTCAGGAATAATACGGATATGCTTTTTGTTCACACGTTTCATCTTATTTTGACGCAAGTTAACGGTATGAAAGCCAGGTGAATCCAAAGTGTAAATTATTTTAATCTGACTAATAGTTTCAAGAGACATTTGGCTAGCTGCATAGAGAGCTAAGTGGCCTCCTTTAGAATGTCCTCCTAATATTAAATGACTGGTCGGATGAGCTTGAATGACTTTTTCAAGGTATTGGCTCGCAATAATTTGTGCCGGAATGGATGATTGGTAGGTGAGGATGATATCCTCCTTCCAACCTACTATCATGTCATCGGTGCCACGAAAAGAAACGAAAAGGAAGTTGTTTCCTAAATCTACTAATAGAAAGGCTGACTGAGTTTCTAATTTAAAGTCTATTGAGTTTAAAAAACCACTAATTCTTAAATTTTTAAACCGACGATAGTCTGCGATTTTTTTAATCAGTTGACTCCTAAAAGGATTGGCCATTGTTTGATCGGTTTCTTGAAAATATTGGTTAAAGGGTTGGTATAGTCTAGCTAGATGCTTAAAAGTTAAACCATCTTTAAAATCCATTGAATCGGTAAAAAACCGATCGATAGGGAGGTAGGTTAGTTCTAAGATAATCGCAGCATCTAGTTCATTAAAGGGTTCCTCTTGAAAGCTTAATTGACCATATTGCTCTAAATAAGTATATAATGATGACATGCTGACACCTCCTAGCTCTTAGTTTAGCCGAATGGAGCGTTATAAAGCAAATGTATGAGTGAAAAAAGTAAAGTTGAATTAAAATAGTTTAAAAGCAAAAATTCATTTGCATTTTTTGATCGAATAGCTTATATTTATAAGAGTGCTTAGGCACAATTCACACGTTAGTGGATAGTTACTAGGGTGCTCTCATGAGTCTAATAGCTAAATGAAACTAGCGGAGGAAAATACAAAACCAAAAGGAGTTTATAATATGGCAGTTATTTCAATGAAACAATTGTTAGAAGCTGGTGTGCACTTTGGACACCAAACACGTCGCTGGAATCCTAAAATGAAACGTTACATCTTTACAGAACGTAACGGTATTTACATCATCGACTTACAAAAAACGGTTAAGTTGGTAGATGAAGCATATAATTTCATGCGAGATGCAGTTGCTGATGGTGGCGTTGCTTTGTTCGTAGGAACTAAGAAGCAAGCTCAGCAAGCAATTGAAGAACAAGCTGAAAGAGCAGGTCAGTACTACATTAACCACCGTTGGTTAGGTGGCTTATTAACAAACTGGGATACCATCCAAGGACGTATTCGTCGTCTAAAAGCTTTAGAGCAAATGGAAGTAGATGGAACTTTCGATGTGCTTCCTAAAAAAGAGGTCGGTGAATTACGTAAAGAGTGGGATCGATTAGAAAAATTCTTAGGTGGTATCAAAGATATGCCAAGAATACCTGACGTGATCTTTATCGTAGACCCACGCAAAGAGCGTATCGCGGTTCAAGAGGCTCGTAAATTAAATATTCCAATTGTTGCGATGGTGGACACTAACTGTGACCCTGATGAGATTGACTATGTTATTCCAGCAAACGATGATGCCATTCGTGCCATTAAATTAATTACAAGCTCTATGGCAGAAGCAACAATTGAAGCAAATCAAGGTCAAATTGACGTGGACACTGATGAGCAAGGGGATAGCCAATTCTTTGATAACTTATTTGACAACAAGGAAGAAAATACAGAATCAGAAGAAGCTGAAAGCTCTCCAGCGACTGAAGCTGAATAAATAAATTAAGAAAAGCTGTCAAAAGTTGCCAAGCATCTTTAGACAGCTTTTTTATGAAAATACATACATTAGGCTTTAGCAAGCTGAAAAATTTTGATATAATAATTAAGGTAGCACATTATTGAATGATATTTCCAAGGAGGATTTTATAGATGGCAAAAGTAACTGCAAAACAAGTAAAAGAATTACGTGATATGACTGGTGTTGGAATGATGGATGCTAAGAAAGCCTTAGTTGAAGTTGATGGAGATATGGACAAAGCAGTCGACTTATTACGTGAAAAAGGACTTGCAAAGGCTGCTAAGAAAGCAGACCGTATCGCTGCAGAAGGTTTAACTGCAAGCTATATTGATGGAAATACTGCTGCATTAGTTGAAGTAAACTCTGAAACAGACTTTGTTTCAAAAAATGACAAGTTCATTACATTAGTTAATGATATTGTAAAAGCTGTTGCTGAAGGTAAACCAGCTGATATGGAAGCAGCCAATGCCTTGGAAGTTAATGGACAAACAATCGCAGAATTAATTACAGAATCAACTATTGTAATTGGTGAAAAACTTTCTTTCCGTCGCTTTGCCCTTTTAAATAAAGGGGATAATGATGTCTTCGGTGAATATTCTCACCAAGGAGGACGGATTGGTGTTTTAACTGTCGTTGCAGATTCTAAAGATGAAGATGTAGCTAAAGACGTTGCGATGCATGTTGCTGCAATCAACCCTAAATACCTAAATCGTGAAGATGTAGATGCTGAAGTAATCGAACGCGAAAAAACTGTTCAACGCGAGCTAACATTAAACGAAGGCAAGCCTGAAAAGATTGTCGACAAGATTGTTGAAGGTCGTATGAATAAGTTCTACGGCGAAATCGTATTGAACGAGCAAGCTTTCGTTAAAGATGGCGATCAAAAAGTTGCAGATTATGTTGGTGCTAAAGGGGGTAAAGTTACTGAGTATGTACGTTTTGAAGTTGGAGAAGGAATTGAAAAACGTAAAGATAACTTTGCTGAAGAAGTAGCCGCTCAAATGGGCAAGTAATTTACAACATTTAATAGAGACCCCAGTTTTTGCTGGGGTCTTTTTAAAGGAAAAGAAGGGTGAGAATAATGGTTAAAACAAAATATCAAAGAGCAATTCTAAAACTGAGTGGAGAGGCTTTAGCAGGTGAAAATGGATTTGGCATTGACCCTGCGACAGTCCGTTCAATTACCCAACAACTTAAAGAAGTTTATCAATTAGGCATTGAAATAGCTATTGTTGTAGGGGGCGGAAATATTTGGCGTGGATCGATTGGTGCTGAAATGGGAATGGACCGGGCACAAGCAGATTATATGGGTATGTTAGCAACTGTAATGAATGCTTTATCCTTGCAAGATGCATTAGAAAATCTGGATGTCCCCTCAAGAGTTCAAACATCTATTGAAATGCGTGCTGTAGCTGAGCCTTATATTCGCAGACGTGCGATTCGTCATCTTCAAAAGGGTCGAGTAGTTATTTTCGCTGGTGGTACTGGTAACCCTTATTTCACAACAGATACCACTGCTGCTTTGAGAGCGGCTGAAATTGAAGCAGACGTTATTCTGATGGCTAAAAACAATGTGGATGGTGTTTACAGTGCAGATCCAAAGACGGATGAAACAGCTACTAAATATGAAAATTTAACCCACTTGGATGTTATCTCTAAAGGCTTAAAAGTAATGGATTCTACGGCTTCTTCCTTGTCTATGGATAACAACATTCCATTAGTTGTCTTTAACTTAAACGAACCTGGGAATATTAAACGTGTCATTCTTGGTGAAAATATTGGAACAACTGTTGGAAATAATCATGATTAGTTCTAACTTTTCTTACAATGCTTAAATATGGTATAATAAAATAACTATGGATCATATAGGAGGAAGAAAATGGCTGCTGATAATATATTAAAAAATACTGAAAGCCGAATGCAAAAATCAATTGAAGCTTTTCAACGTGAATTAGGAACTATTCGCGCTGGAGTTGCTAATGCTAGTATTTTAGACCGTGTCATGGTTGAATACTATGGAACACCTACGGCATTAAACCAGTTAGCTTCAATTAATACACCTGAAGCAAGAATGTTAGTAATTTCACCTTATGATAAGAGTTCGCTTCAAGATATTGAGCGTGCAATCATGATGAGTGATGTGGGAATTACACCTACAAATGACGGTGAAGTTATTCGTCTTGTGATACCTGCATTGACTAAAGAAAGACGAGAAGAATTAGTTAAAGTAATCGGTAAAGAACAAGAAAATGCAAAAGTTTCAGTAAGAAATATTCGTCGAGATGCAATGGATGAAGCTAAGCGACTTGAAAAAGATAGTGAAATTACTGAAGATGAATTAAAACGTTATGAAAAGGATATTCAGCAAATAACTGATAATGCGACTAAGGAAATTGATCGCCTAACTTCAGTTAAAGAAGATGAAATCAGAAATAACTAAAAACCGACCAAAAATCAAGTCAAGAAGTCTTGACTTGATTTTTTATTATGAATGACTAGAATTTTATGATTAAACAACTTCTTCTAGTTTTCTTTTAATATACAATTTCTTTCTGCTATAATTAAAAGGTATTTATGCTACTGAAAGGAAACAACCATGAATTTAGATAATATGAAGATCCCTAACCATGTTGCAATTATTATGGATGGTAACGGTCGCTGGGCTAAAAAGCGTTTTTTACCTCGAGTAATGGGGCATAAAAAGGGAGTCGAGACCATCAAAAAAATTACCATTCGTGCACACCAACTTAAAATCAAGGTATTAACGGTTTATGCTTTTTCTACAGAGAATTGGGCGCGTCCCAAGGATGAAGTGGATTACTTAATGTCTTTGCCAAAAGACTTTTTTGAATCCTTCATGCCTCAATTAATGGAAAATAATGTTAAAGTTACCTATATTGGTAATGCTAATCGTTTACCTGAAGAAACTAAGAAAATCTTAGATCGAGCAGTAGAAAAAACGCAGGATAATAGTGGATTGATTTTAAACATTGCTTTAAATTATGGTGGACGTCAAGAGATAGTCCAAGCCATTCAAAGTATTAGTCAGGCAGTTTTAAAAAATGAAATAAAGCCAGAAGAAATTACCGAAGAATTAGTTGATCAGTCTCTAATGACTCAAGATCTTGCTTCATACTCAAATCCAGACTTGATGATTCGAACTTCTGGTGAATTAAGACTCAGCAATTTCTTATTATGGCAATTAGCCTATAGTGAATTCTATTTTACAAAGGTCTTATGGCCTGATTTTTCAACTGAAGACTTTGATCAAGCGATTGCAGCTTATAGTGAAAGACAGAGAAGATTCGGTAAAATCTCTTAAATGTTAGAAAGGAGTAGGGATCAAAATGAAACAAAGAATCATTACAGCAATTATTGGGATCTCTATTTATCTACCATTTGTCATCTTGGGTGGGAAATGGTTTAGCTATTGTATAATGTTGTTGGGTGCAATAGCCTTGTACGAAATGGCTGAGATGAAAAAAATCGATTATTTAAATGAAATAGGCTTAATATCAACTTTAGCCTTAGCCTCGGTCCTCTTACCAGAGAAATATTTTGGTCCTATTTTTTCTGAGGCAGACCCCTTGATGATTTTTTATTTAGCAGGAATGTTATTGTTGATTTTGACGGTTTATAATTATCAACGTTTTAATTTTGTAGATGCATCCACTTTAATTTTTGCTTCGCTTTATATAGGTTTTGGCTTTCGTTATTTAATAATGATTAGAGACCTTGGTTTAACGACTATTCTATATGTTCTTTTGGTGATTTGGTCAACGGATACTGGAGCTTATTTAATAGGTAGAAAGTATGGGAAGAATAAGCTGGCTCCCAGAATAAGTCCTAACAAAACAGTAGAAGGAGCTTTGGGTGGCGTAGCAACCGCTTTTGTAGTCGCTAGTATTTACAGTCTCTTTTTTACTGTTGAAATAAAAAATCCACAATATCTTGGCTTTTTAACCATTCTTATCTCTATAGCTGGTCAGTTCGGTGATTTAGTAGAATCCGCCTATAAGAGAGACTTTGGTGTGAAAGATTCGGGCAAATTACTTCCAGGACATGGGGGAGTATTGGATCGTTTTGATTCAACAATATTTGCCAGCATCATGTTTGTTGTATGGAATAACTTTTTAGGTGTTTAATTAGAAATGGAGTAAGCGATGTTAAAAACAGTTTTAGTTTTCTTAATTATCTTTTCGATTATTGTGATTATTCATGAGTTTGGGCACTTATATTGGGCTAAAAAAGCAGGCATCTTAGTGAGAGAATTTTCACTAGGGATGGGACCTAAAATCTTTTCAAAACAAGCCGAAGATGGGACAACCTACACTATTCGTGCTTTACCAATGGGAGGTTATGTTCGTTTAGCTGGTTTAAATGAAGAAGCTGAAGTTCAACCGGGACAATCTTTAGGTTTAACTTTCAATGAACAAAATAAGGTTATTAAAATTAACCTTAGTGAGACTAGTGATATCAATGAACTACCTGTTCGATTAGATAAGGCCGATTTGGTAAATGAGATGACTCTTGAAGTTTATGAACAAGGGGAAGATTATCTTAAAACTTATCATGTCCATCCTCAAGCAGAAATCATTGAAAAAGATGGAACCATTATTCGTGTAGCCCCCTTAGCAACGCGTTATGAATCAGTTCCAGTTTGGCATAAGATTCTCACTAATTTTGGTGGGCCACTTAATAACTTTATCTTATCGATTGTTGCTTTTGCGATAGTCGGTTTAATGCTTCCAGGAATTCCTACCACTACCAATCAAATAGGTCAAGTGGTTGAGGGCAGTCCTGCTGCAGGAGCTGGTTTGCAAGCTGGGGATCGAATCACTAAAGTTAATGAAGAAGAGACCAAAGATTGGCAAGGCTTAGTGGATTTAATTGCCCAATACCCTAAAGAGACAGTACGATTAGAAATTCAAAGACAAGACCAAGTCATTAAAAAAGAACTCCAATTGGAGGAGAATGAATTGGGATATGGTTCATTAGGAATTACCGTCAGTCAATCGACATCGCTTAAAGATCGTTTGTTTTTTGGTTTTACAGCTACCTATCGAACTTTCATCATGGTCCTTTCGGCCTTGGCCACATTATTTTCACGTGGTTTTGATTTAAATATGTTAGGAGGACCTGTGGCAATGGCTCAGGCAACTAGCACGGTTGCTAATGAAGGTTTGATCGATATGGTTGCTTTTCTTGCCTCCTTATCCACCAATCTAGGAATTGTTAATTTATTACCGATACCGGCATTAGATGGAGGAAAAATTGTCCTGAACTTAATTGAATTAGTTAGAGGTAAAGCTCTCAGCCAAGAAAAAGAAGGTTTAGTTACCATGGTAGGGGTTGTTTTAGTATTGATTTTGATGATTGCAGTTACTTGGAATGACATTATGCGAGCATTTTTCTAGGAACAAAATCCCTGTCTTTTACGGGTTTTTTTAAGTGATGCATTGTAAAATTAAATGCGACACAAGTAAAAAGAAAGGATTCATATGAGCAAAGAAAAAACTTTATTCGATGTTTTATTGGAGCAACTAAACATTACTGATCCAGACATTCTAAGTGCATTAGCAGGAGGTCAAATTGAGCAAGTGGAAGTTTTAGCAGACAGCCAACGCTGGATTTTTCATTTGAGATTCCCACAGCGGATTCACCCAGACCTCTATTACTTATTACTAACTACTATGCGACAGGCTTTTGCTCAAATAGTAGAAACCGAAATATGGTGGCACTTTGATAAGGCTGAAACTGATAATCGTCAGTTAATTGAGGATTATTGGGAAAAAATAAAAACTGTTATTATGAATGAGACACCTTTTTTAAGAGTTTGTTTACAAGATGCCTCCATTTCTTATGATGCAAGTACAAAACTATTTGAAATAGGTTTAGCGAGTCAGAGTCAAGTAGATACATTTGATAATAAATACGATCACATAATTAAAAGACACTTTGATCAAGTAGGCTTTAAAGGAATAAAAATCATTTACTATGTTGATCAATCCTTAAGCGATGCCACTCATTTAACAACTAAACAGCGTTTAGAAGAATTGGATCATCAAAACCTACTAGAAGCGATTGAAAATGAAGAGAAAAAACAAGAAAAGCAGAAACAATCAGTCAATATTAGTGAAATTAAGCCAGTAGGAAAAGACATCCCTAATATCACAGCTACTCCTATTATTGATTTGCCAGAAAATCAATACAAACAAGTAATCGAAGGTTATGTCTTTGCCAATGATATCCGTGATTTACGATCGGGAGAAATTTTATCCATCATGAAAGTGACGGATTATACTTCCTCTGTGGCTGTCAAATTAATTTCTGGACGACGCTTAACTAAGGAGCAAATTCATCAGTTTCAAGTAGGGGACTGGCTGAGAATGGAAGGGGATATGGTCCCAGATAATTATTCTGGTGAACTAGATTTTAGGCCTCGTTCGATTCGTAAGTTAAATCCTAAAAAACGTCAAGATAGCTTTGAAGGTCAAAAAAGAGTAGAGCTCCATTTACATTCTAATATGTCTCAAATGGATGCGACCAATAGTGTTTCAGATTATATTAAAACAGCGGCTCGATGGGGACATTCAGCTATAGCTATTACCGACCACGCTGGTGCTCAAGCTTTCCCAGAAGCTTATTATGCGGGTAAAGAAAACGATATTAAAGTGATTTACGGTATTGAAGCTAATATTGTTAATGATGGTGAAGCTATTGCTTATAATGAAAGTGATCATGATCTTTCAGAAGCTAATTATGTTGTTTTTGACGTGGAAACGACCGGATTATCCTCTGTCTATGATCGTATGATTGAATTAGCTGCTGTTAAGATGCACAAGGGGAATGTAATTGATACTTTCGAGGCCTTTATTAATCCTGGTCATCCACTTTCATCCTTTACAACAGAACTGACAGGCATTACCGATGCTATGCTAGAAGATGCACCAAGTGAAAAAGAAGTAATAGACAAATTTTTAGCATTTACACAAGACACCATTTTGGTGGCACATAATGCTTCCTTTGATATGGGCTTTATTAATCAAGCCTATGTGCGTCATGGCATAGCTATGAATAATTTACCAGTGATTGATACACTTGCCCTATCAAGGTTGGTAAACCCTAATATAAAAGGACACCGATTGAACAATCTTGCCAAGCGTTACGGTGTAACTTTAGAACAACACCACCGAGCTATTTATGACTCGGAAACAACGGGTCATATCTTGTTTAAGTTACTAGAACAAGCCAATGAGCAATATCAAATGACCCACCATAATCTGTTGAATAAAGAGATGGGTAAAGGTGATGCATATAAACAGATAAGACCTTTTCATGCTACTTTAATTGCTAAAAATCAAGCAGGTCTCAAAGATCTCTTTAAACTGATTTCTATTTCCAATGTGGAGTATTTTTATCGCGAACCCAGAATACCACGGTCTGTCTTAAATCAGTATCGAGAAAATTTACTTGTCGGTTCCGCTTGCTCCAATGGAGAAGTTTTTACAACCTTGATGCAGAAGGGTTATCAAGAAGCTAGTGAATTAGTAGGATATTATGATTATTTAGAAATTCAACCCCCTTCTGTCTATGACACCCTGATTGAAGAAACCTTGATTAGATCTCGTGAAGATTTGTTTAAGATCATGCAAGGAATGGTTAAGCTAGCCAATGAACATAACAAGTTACTAGTGGCTACTGGAGATGTTCACTACCTAGAAGAACGGGATTCGATTTACCGCGAAATATTACTCAAGTCTTTAAAACGCAATGCTAATCGCGACCTCCATTTCCCACCACTTCATTTTAGAACGACTAATGAGATGCTAGAAGAGTTTTCTTTCTTAGGAGAAGATTTGGCTTATGAATTAGTGGTAACTAATTCGAATAAAATAGCCGATTGGGTCGAAGACGACATTGAAGTGATCCACTCAAAACTATTCACACCAAATATTGAAGGCTCTGATCAAAAAATTCGTGATTTGGCCTATGGCAAGGCCTACGAAATGTATGGAAATCCTTTACCAGAATTAATTGAAAAAAGATTGGAAAAAGAATTACATTCGATTATCTCTAATGGATTTGCCGTTATTTATTTAATTTCGCAAAAGCTGGTTCTAAAATCCAATCAAGACGGCTATCTAGTTGGGTCAAGGGGATCCGTAGGTTCTAGTTTTGTAGCGACAATGACTGGAATAACCGAAGTTAATCCTTTAGTGCCACATTATTACTGTCCGGATTGTCATTACAACGAGTTTTTTAAGGATGGCTCAGTTGGATCAGGTTTTGATCTACCGCCTAAAGCCTGTCCATCATGTGGTAAAGATTTAAAGCGAGACGGACAGGATATACCGTTTGAGACATTCTTAGGTTTTAAAGGGGATAAGGTACCCGATATTGATCTTAACTTCTCTGGGGAATATCAACCGCAAGCTCATGCTTATACTAAAGTTTTATTTGGAGAAGACCATGTCTTTCGTGCGGGGACTATCTCCACCGTTGCACAAAAGACGGCCTTTGGTTATGTGAAGGGTTATCTTGAAAATACCATGACCCAAGTGCCTCAAGCTGAAAAAGAGCGCTTGGCTAAAGGAATTGAAGGGGTGAAACGAACAACCGGCCAACACCCAGGTGGGATTATCGTTATTCCTGAGTATATGGATGTTTATGACTTTACGCCTATACAATTTCCAGCCGAAGATATTCATTCAGAATGGCGCACGACTCACTTTGACTTCCATTCTATTCATGATAATGTGCTGAAATTAGATATATTAGGACACGATGATCCGACCATGATACGTTTCTTACAGGATATTTCAGGTATTGATCCTCAAGATATTCCATTCTCTGATCCTGATGTGATGTCTTTGTTCTCAGGTCCTGAAGTCTTAGGTGTCACAAAAGAGCAAATTTTTTCTGATACAGGTACTTTAGGGGTACCAGAATTTGGGACCAGTTTTGTCAGAGGGATGCTGACTCAGACCAAGCCGTCAACTTTTGCGGAGTTGTTACAAATTTCTGGTTTATCGCATGGTACGGATGTCTGGTTGGGCAATGCTGAGGAGTTGATTCAAAAGAATATTGTACCCTTAGCTAAGGTAATTGGTTGTCGTGACGATATCATGGTGACACTGATGCAATATGGATTAGAAGATTCCTTAGCCTTTAAAATAATGGAACATGTTCGTAAAGGAAGAGGAATTCCTGATGACTGGCAAGCTGAAATGCGAGCGAATAATGTTCCAGAATGGTATATCGACTCTTGTCTGAAGATTAAGTATATGTTCCCTAAGGCTCACGCGGCTGCATACATCATGATGGCACTGAGGGTGGCATACTTCAAAGTTCACTATCCTAAATTCTATTATGCGGCTTACTTTTCGGTAAGGGCATCAGACTTTGATATCATTGCCATGCATCAAGGCAAGGAAATGGTTAAACATCGCTTAAGAGAAATTATGGCCAAGGGAATGGATGCTTCAGTAAAAGAAAATAGCTTGCGAACTGTTTTAGAACTAGCGAATGAAATGCTAGAAAGAGGGATAACTTTCCAAATGATTAATTTGGAAAAATCAGACGCCACTAAATTTATTATCGATGGCGAGAGTTTGATCCCTCCTTTTAGAACAATTCCTGGTTTGGGAATAGGGGTCGCTAAATCGATTGTAGAAGCTAGAGAGCAAGCAGCCTTTATTTCTAAAGAAGACTTACAAAAACGTGGTAAAGTTTCGAAAACAATTATGGAATATTTAGAAGAGAATGGTGTTTTAGCTGAATTACCAGATGAAGACCAGCTGTCACTCTTCTAACTTGTTGATGAATAGATAATATGATATACTCTATTTAGCAAATTATTCGAGGAGGAGTGGGCGGAAACGCTCGCTCTTTTATTATTCAACCAAAATAAAAATGAAGAGGTGAATTGATGAGTATTGTGATAGACAAAGTTCAGCCGTTAGTGGAGCCAATTATCGCATCCTTAGATTGTCAACTTATTGATATTGAATATCTAAAAGAAGGAAAGCATTGGTTTCTCCGTATCTATGCTGATAAGGAAGGGGGCATTGATTTAGATCATTGTGCTTTAATTTCAGAAAAAATTTCTGAAGTTTTAGACACTATGCAACCAGATCCTTTTCCGGAAGCTTACTTTTTAGAAGTTTCCTCACCAGGAGCTGAAAGACCTTTGAAAAATGAAGATCAAATTCGGTCAGCCATTGGTGAATATGTCCACTTTGATTACTATGCCCCTCAATACGGTGAAAAACAACATGAGGGCGTTCTTTTAGATGTGACGGAGGATTATTATCTATTGAAGGTTCCAATTAAAACAGTCACTAAAGAACTTGAAATTAATAAGAAGGGTGTCGCTAAGGCAAGACTTGCTGTTAAGTTTTAGCAAGATGAGATAGGAGAGTTAAGTGTGAGCAAAGAATTAGTAAATGCCATGAAGGTTCTTGAAGCAGAAAAAGGGATAAAGCCTGAAGTTATTAAAGAAGCTTTAGAGTCTGCTTTGATTTTGGCCTACAAAAAAAATTATGATCAAGCACAAAATGTGGAAGTTGTTTTTAACGAAGAAACCGGCGATATTAAAGTTTATTCAGTTAAGGAAGTTGTGGATATCAATTATGATTCTACTTTAGAAATTTCTCTAGAAGAAGCTTTGAAGATTAATCGTGCCTATGAAATAGGAGACAAGATTAAATTTGAAGTGACTCCTAAAGATTTCGGAAGAATTGCTACTCAAACCGCTAAACATGTCGTTATGCAAAGAATACGTGAGGCTGAAAGAGATATTATTTATGATGAATTTATTGTGCATCAAGATGAAATTTTAACAGGAATCATCGAACGTTCAGATGCTCGCAATGTTTATGTGAACTTAGGTAAAGTTGAAGCCATAATGCCGGCTAGTGAACAGATTCCAACTGAGCAATTTCAAATGGATGAACGGGTAAAAGTATACGTAGTCAAGGTAGATAAAACTAGTAAGGGGCCACAGATTGTTGTTTCACGCTCACATGCTGATTTCCTTAAAAGATTATTTGAGCAAGAAGTTCCGGAAATCTACGAAGGTGTTGTGGAAATAATCTCAATTGCTCGTGAAGCGGGCGACCGTTCGAAAGTTGCAGTTTCTTCGCGTGATTCTAATATTGATCCAGTTGGAACTTGTGTTGGTCCGAGAGGATCTCGAGTTCAAAGTATTGTCAATGAATTAAATGGTGAGAATATGGATATCATTCAATGGGATGAAGACCCCTCTACCTTCATAAAAAATGCTATGAATCCAGCAGAAGTGATTAATGTTGTGTTTGATGAAGATAATCATTCTTGTATTGTTGTGGTACCAGATTATCAGTTATCCTTAGCCATCGGTAAAAAAGGACAAAACGCTCGTTTAGCAGCTCGTTTAACTGGTTATAAGATTGATATTAAGTCTGAGACTAGCTATCAAGAATATTTAATTGAACAAAAAGCAGTTGAATCAACTGGACAAGAAGAATTAAATCTTGCAGAGGATTTAGATAATCTTGAAGAAATGCTTCAAGAGACTTCCAGCCAGTTAGATGACGATCCAGCAGAAGCTGATTTAGAATATCGTGAATCGGCAGAGGAATCACTTGATGAAGAGCTGGAGCAAGCGTTTGAAGAAACTGAAGAATCAGAGAAAGAATAAGCACTTAATTTATTAACATCAAAGGAGGATGGAAATGAGCCAAGCGAAAAAAAGAAAAGTTCCCATGCGCAAATGTGTTGTTACTGGTGAATCTCATCCCAAAAAAGATTTAATCCGTATTGTGAGAACCCCAGAAGGTACCATTGAAATAGACCCAACTGGTAAAAAGAATGGACGAGGAGCCTATATCTCCTTGGATCCAGAGTTAGCCATACAAGCGGAAAAGAAAAAAGTTTTTAATCGAACATTTGAAATGGAGATTGATAAAGAGTTTTATCAAGAACTTTATCGCTTTCTAGACCACCAAAAGGCGCGAAAAGAACTACTATGAGCCCAGAAGAAAAACAACTCAATTTATTAGGTTTGGCTCAAAGAGCCTCTAAGTTAATTTCCGGTGACGATTTAGTCACTAAAGCCACAAAGAACAAAAAAGTTAAACTTTTGATTTTAGCGATTGATGCCAGTGATTCCACTAGTGATCGCTACCATCGTTTGGCTAGTGAAAAAAAAATAGCCATTAATCATCGTTTTACAAAATATCAAATCAGCCATGCAATCGGCAAATCACGCACAATTTGCGGCATAACCGATCGAGGAATGGCTGAAAAATTTTTATCTTATGTGACAGGAGAAAATACAATGAATAATCAATAATACAAGATAGGAAGGTGTTTGTATGAGTACTATTCGTATATATGAATTTGCTAAACAAAACAATATGACTTCAAAAGAAGTCTTAGTGCTTGCTGAAAATAATGGTTTTGAATTTAATAGCCATATGTCCTCGGTAACGCAAGAACAACAAGAACAATTAAAGAAAGCTTTACAAAATAAGAAGACTAGTGGTAAACAAACCAAAAAGGATGTTAAGAAGACGGAAGCTACTAAAGAATCAAATCAAAAAAACAATCAACACAAAGATGCCAAGCATCGCAAGGATGAAGACAAGTCGAAAGCTTCTAAAAAGCCTTCTTCTCAAAAAGATTCTCAAGCACAAGGTCATAATACAAACCCTAACACTAAGTCTAAAAATCCTAATGAAAAGGCAGCTTCTAAGCAAAAGAAATCAACTGATAGTAAACAAGCTGTAGAGGGTCAAAAAGCAAATCAAAGCAATCAAAGTAATTCTTCAAATAAATCCACTGGTGGATCCAAAAGAAGTCGTGGCGATCGCCGTCGTGGCCGTCGTGGTAAGCAAAATAGTAACTATCAAAAAGAGTCTAAAGGCTTAACAGCTCGTAAGCATAAAGACCTTCCAGAAGCGTTCTACTATACTGAAGGAATGAATGTACAAGATATTGCTAAAGGCTTCCACCGAGATGCAACTGAAATTATTAAAAAACTATTGCTACAAGGGGTAATGGTCAATCAAAACCAGGCACTTTCTAAAGAAGTGATTGAAATTATCTGTTTAGAATATGGCGTTGAACCTATTGAAAAAGTTGTTGTTGAAGTTTCAGACTTAGATCATTATTTTGAAGAAGCTGCTGCTGATGATAATCAAAGCATTCGTCCACCAGTTGTTACAATTATGGGTCACGTTGACCACGGAAAAACCAGTCTCTTGGACTCCTTCCGCCATTCGAGAGTGACTGAAGGAGAAGCTGGTGGAATTACTCAACATATTGGTGCCTATCAAATTGTTTTAAATGATAAGCCAATCACTTTTCTTGATACGCCAGGACATGCTGCCTTTACAACCATGCGTGCACGTGGTGCAGATGTGACTGATATTACAATTATTGTTGTTGCAGCAGATGATGGCGTGATGCCTCAAACGGTTGAAGCGATTAATCATGCCAAAGCTGCAGATGTACCGATAATTGTAGCGATTAACAAAATTGATAAACCTGAAGCCAATCCAGATAAGGTAATGACCGAATTATCTGAACATGGTATTATTTCTGAGGACTGGGGTGGCGAACATATCTTTGTTAATATTTCAGCTAAATACGGGACTAATTTGGATGAGTTATTAGAGATGATTCTTCTGGTTTCAGAAGTTCAAGAATTAAAAGCTAACCCAGACCGTTTAGCTTTAGGTTCAGTCATTGAAGCGCGCTTAGATAAAGCTACCGGTGCCACTGCGACTTTATTAGTTCAACATGGTACCCTACATATAGGGGACCCAATTGTTGTGGGTAACACCTATGGTAGAGTAAGAACAATGGTCAATGATCAAGGGCGTCGTATTCGCTCAGCTGGTCCATCCATGCCGGTGGAAATTACAGGCTTGAATGATGCTCCTCAAGCAGGAGACCAGTTTGTGGTCTTTGAAGATGAAAAAACAGCTCGTCAAGTTGGAGAAGAAAGAGCTCAGAAGGCTCAAGAACAACAAAGAGACCTTAAGAAGAAAGTTACTTTGGATAATCTTTTCGAAACCTTACAAGAAGGTGAGTTAAGATCAGTTAACGTAATCCTAAAAGCAGATGTACAAGGTTCAGTAGAAGCATTAGCTGCTTCATTGATGAAAATAGATGTGGAGGGAGTAAAAGTTAATATTGTCCATCAGGCGGTAGGAGCAATTAATGAGGCTGATATTACTTTAGCTAATGCCTCATCAGCAATTGTGGTAGGATTTAATGTTCGACCAACTCCTCAAGCAAAACAACAAGCAGAAGAAGAGCAAGTAGATATTCGTCTCCATAATATTATTTACAATGTAATTGATGAAATTGAAACAGCTATGAAAGGAATGCTGGACCCTGAGTATGTTGAAGAAGTAACAGGGCAAGCAGTAGTACGTGAAACCTATTCTGTTTCTAAATTAGGCACCATCGCTGGTTCATTTGTTTTAGATGGCTTCATTCAACGCACGAGCAAGCTACGCTTGATACGTGATAACATCGTTATTTATGAAGGAGATCTAGCCAGTTTGAAACGTTTTAAAGATGATGCTAAAGAAGTAAACAAAGGATTAGAATGTGGAATTATGATTGAAGGCTATAATGATATCAAAGTCGATGATATTATTGAAGCCTATCGCATGGTCGAAGTTGAACGTAAATAAAGGAGTATGAAATGGTTAAATATCGTATAGGACGTGTTCGTCAAGAAATAATGCGAGAAGTTAATGATATTCTTCTAAAAGAGATTAAAGACCCTCGTGTTGAAGGGGTTACTATTACTGATGTAGAGCTTACAGGCGACTTACAAAATGCTACAATTTTTTATTCTACTTTAAGTGATAAAGCCGGAGAAAGACAAAAAACAAGTGATGGTTTGAAAGCAATAACAGGTAAAGTTCGCTCGGAACTTGGAAGTCGTTTAAGTCTTTATAAGGTTCCTGAAGTTAAATTTGAAAGAGACCAATCAGTAGACTATGGTAGTCGAATCGATTCATTATTAAATCAATTACATGAATCTGAATCTTTTGATGAAGCAAGCTCAGTTCAGACGGAGCAATAATCTTAAGTTTTCACAAATTAAGAGCTGTTTTTTCACTGCTCTCATTAAATGAGAGGCGGTAAAACAGCTCTTTTATTCTTGTAGAATTAAGAATCTTGCTTGGAAGCAAGTGCCAATTAAAGTATAATCATAATTGTTATTAATAAAGGAGTTGGCTTGAATGAACGGAATTGTCGCTGTTTGGAAAGAAAAGGGCATGACGAGTCATGATGTAGTATTTAAAATGCGTAAGATTTTTCAAATGAAGCGTGTAGGCCATTGTGGGACCTTGGATCCTGAAGTTGAGGGCGTTTTAGTTGTCTGTTTAGGACAGGCAACCAAGTTAGTTGAAATACTAATGGATAGCAAAAAGATCTATCAAGGAGAAGTCACTTTAGGTCAAGCCACCGATACGGAAGATGCCCAGGGACAAGTTATTGCAAAGAAATTAGTAGAACAAGCCGTTGATGATCAAGTTATTGATCAAGCTATGGCTTCATTAACAGGCAAAATCAGCCAGATTCCTCCTTATTACTCGGCGGTCAAGGTCAAAGGGAAAAGACTCTATGAATATGCCCGAGCAGGTATTGAAGTAGAAAGGCCTGAACGTCAAGTATCTATCGACTACTTCAAGCGTTTAGCTCCGTCACAATATCACACCAGTGAAAAAAGGCAAACTTTCTCCTTTGAAGTAAAGTGCAGTAAAGGGACCTATGTCAGAACCTTAGCGGTAGATTGCGGTAAGTTATTAGGATATCCTAGCCACATGTCCCAATTAGTGCGAACTCAAGCAGCGGGTTATCGTCAAGCGGATAGTTATCGCTTAGATGAATTAAGGCAATTAGCAGAAAAAGACTCCTTAAATACAGCTGTTCACCCCATTGAAACGGCAGTTTCTGACTATGCAAAAATCCAACTAAATCCAGAACAGTTTACAGACATTAAACATGGAAAAGTTTTAGACATTAATTATTTTAATGACAGGCTTATTGAACCAACTGCCTTATTTTATCAAGACCGTTTGTTAGCAATTTACGGCCCACATCCTAGCAAAGAGAATTTAATAAAACCTATTAAGATGTTTCCAATGGAAGGAGTTTAAGCCTTGCAGACAATTTATTTAGCACATCCTTACGATCAAGAACAACTATATGACCAACCAGTCGTTTTAGCTCTAGGCTTTTTTGATGGTGTTCATTTAGGCCATCAAGAAGTTATCAAAAAGGGGCGCGAATTAGCAGATCATTATCAAGTCCCTTTAGCCGTCTTAACTTTTAACCATACTCCTCGTCTTGTTTATCAACAGATCCATCCGAATCACTACTTTTATTTAAGTGATAACCCTCGTAAAATAGAACTGATGGAGGTTAATGGAGTAGATATTTTATATATTGCTGAGTTCACTTCAGCCATGGGAGCTCAGAGTCCACAAGAGTTCGTGGACAGCTACATGGTTAATTTGAATGCCGTTCATGTGGTGGCAGGTTTTGACTATACATACGGTCTGAAAGAGATAGCTAATATGCAAACTTTAGTCGACCACAGCCAGGGACGCTTTAAAATTAGCGAAATTCCTAAAAAGACAATCGGTGACCATAAGATTTCTTCAAGTGAAATTCAATACCAGCTATCAAATGGTAATATTGATTTAGCTAACCAAGAATTAGGTTACATTTATGAAACCAGAGGACTTGTCATCAATGGATTAAAAAGAGGGAGAAAATTAGGATTTCCAACAGCGAATGTGGCAATGGATTATGGTCAGTTAACACCTGGCATAGGGGTGTATATTGTCGAAATTTGTGTTCAAGGCCAATGGTATATGGGCATGGCATCTATTGGACATAATATTACCTTTGATGATGTGAAAGAACTCTCCATTGAAGTTTATATTTTAGACTTTGATCGTATGATTTATGGGGAAAAGGTTCGTATTAAGTGGCATCATTACTTACGTGGAGAGATTAAATTTGATGGTATTGAAGGTTTGATTAATCAACTTGAAAAGGATCAAGACCATACACGGGCGTACTTTAAATAATCAAGGATCGATAGATATAATTAGCACTTTCGAATTGAGAGTGCTAATTTTTTTAATTTTATGGCCATAATCCCTTGACAAAGGTGATGGAGGATAGTAAGATAGAGACAGTTAGCACTCGGTATGAATAAGTGCTAATAATGTGAGGTGATTGATCATATTAACAGCCAGACAACACCAAATCTTAGAATTAATTGTTCGCCTTTATGCAAATTTAGAGGCACCAATCGGGTCAAAGACTTTACTCAAGGAGAGTTTTCTTGATATAAGTCCGGCAACTGTTCGTAATGAGATGGTTGTTTTAGAAAAAAACGGCTTTCTGGTTAAGGCACATACATCAAGTGGTAGAATACCTTCTTATGAAGGCTATCGTTATTATGTAGATCGTCTGATCACTAAAATTGAGAATGATTCATGGGAGCAATCCTATGAAGCAGATCTCAAAGCAGTTAGCGAAATCTTCTTAAATCGCCGACAAGAGAATTTTAAGATGGCGAAAATTGCTGCGGATTTATTGGTCTCATTAACTGGATTACCTTGCTTGGTTTTTGGACAGAATAATGAAGAGCATCGAGTGGCTGACTTTAAGTTAGTGCTTTTAAGTAACCATCAAATAATGGCTATTTTATTATCGGATCAAGGACATGTGGAAAATAAAATGTTCCAAACCTTATATCCGGTTGAGGATGATGATTTACGTCAAATGCGTTCAATTCTTAATTCAGAATTGCGAGGTATTACATTAGAAGATGCTTATCAGCGGACTAAATTAACTATTCCGATGATTATGCAAAGACAATTGTCAACTTCGATTGATTTTTCTCCTTTAGTTGAGAAGTCAATTCAACAAGTTAAAGGAACGCGTTATTTTGTTTCTGGCAAGAATAATCTTTTTGATTGTTTGGATCAGCGTTATTCCAACAATGAATACAAAAAATTATTCAATTTGATTGATGGATCGAATGAATTATTTGATCTCTTTGAACAACGTCAAGATGGAATCGAAGTTCTTTTCGGACAAGAGTTTGCTCCGCAAGGGATGCGTCATTTATCTTTAGTGACGGGAACCTTCACACAAGCCTTAAGCAAAATGTCTTTAAGTATCTTAGGACCTTCGACGATGCATTATTCACGCATGATTGTCCTTATGGAGCAGATATTAAAAGAATTTAATCAATAAAGGAGGTCATCAAGTGACAGAAGAAAATAAAAAGAGGAATGACAAGCAATCTTCTGCAGAACTTAACGATGAAAAAGAAAAGTTAGTAGAAGATGAAGTCATTGAAAGTTCAGCAGAAAAAAATCAGGATAGTCTGAATAATAATGTAAATGATGTAAATGAAGAAACTGAAGTAGCATCAGTAGAGGAAGTTTCTTCCATTGAAGATGAATTAAGAGAAAGTATTCAGAATTTGGAGGATCGAAATTTACGTCTACAGGCTGAAATTGCTAATATGCAACGATCTAATAGTCGTGAAAGACAAGAAGCTGCTAAATATCGATCTCAATCTTTAGCTAATAAATTAATAGATGCTATTGATAATCTTGAACGCGCTTTGCAAATCAAAGCAAGTTCAGAAGAGAGTCAAGCAATCCACAAAGGGATCCAAATGGTGTATGATCAAATCTTACAAGCATTTAAAGAAGAAAAAATTGAAGTGATCAATCCCTTAAACGAAACATTCGATCCAAATTATCATCAAGCGGTAACCACCCAACCAGCGGCTGAAGGACAAGACACTGATATTGTAGTGAATGTTCTACAAAAAGGATACATCCTTAATGATCGTATCATTCGCCCGGCCATGGTAATTGTGTCCGCCTAATTATTAAGCACTTAGTTTTAACCAAAATAAATTTTTAAAGGAGTAGATTATATGTCTAAAATTATAGGTATTGACTTAGGTACAACAAACTCTGCTGTTTCCATTTTAGAAGGTGGAGAAGCAAAGATTATTACTAACCCAGAAGGAAACCGTACCACTCCATCTGTAGTAGCTTTCAAAAATAATGAGATTCAAGTGGGTGAAGTAGCTAAGCGTCAAGCAGTTACAAACCCTGACACAGTAGCTTCCATCAAACGTCATATTGGAGAAGATAACTTTAAGACTGAAATGGGTGGAAAGAGCTATACACCTCAAGAGATTTCAGCTATGATTTTACAACACTTGAAATCATTTGCTGAAGATTACTTAGGCGATAAGGTTGAGAAAGCAGTTATCACTGTTCCTGCTTATTTTAACGATGCTCAGCGTCAAGCAACTAAAGATGCTGGACGTATTGCAGGTTTAGAAGTTGAACGTATTGTTAACGAGCCAACCGCTGCAGCTTTAGCGTATGGTTTAGATAAAACCGATGCTGAAGAAAAAGTCCTAGTCTTTGACTTAGGGGGAGGAACTTTTGACGTTTCAATCCTTGAATTAGGCGATGGCGTATTTGATGTATTATCTACAGCAGGGGATAATAAACTAGGTGGAGATGACTTTGATAATAAAGTTATCGACTTCTTAGTTGAAGAATTTAAAAAAGAAAACTCTATTGACCTTTCTAAAGATAAAATGGCTTTACAGCGCCTGAAAGACGCTGCAGAAAAAGCTAAGAAAGATCTTTCTGGTGTGACTTCTACACAAATCAGCTTACCATTTATTACAGCGACAGCTGATGGGCCATTACACTTAGAAACAACTTTAACTCGTGCTAAATTTGATGAGTTAACGCATGACTTAGTAGAAAGAACTAAAGGGCCAGTTCGTCAAGCCTTGAAAGATGCTGGTTTAAGCAAATCTGAAATTGACGAAGTAATCTTGGTAGGAGGATCGACACGTATTCCTGCTGTACAAGAAGCCGTTAAGAAAGAAACTGGAAAAGATCCTAACAAATCGGTTAACCCAGATGAAGTAGTTGCTATGGGTGCAGCTATCCAAGGTGGTGTTATCTCTGGTGATGTTAAAGACATCGTTCTATTAGATGTTACGCCATTATCACTTGGTATCGAAACAATGGGTGGTGTATTCACTAAATTAATTGACCGTAACACTACTATCCCAACTTCTAAATCACAGGTCTTCTCTACAGCAGCTGACAATCAACCAGCAGTAGATGTTCACGTTTTACAAGGTGAGCGTGAAATGGCAGCAGATAATAAGACTTTAGGTCGTTTCCAATTAACTGATATTCCAGCAGCACCTCGTGGCATTCCACAAATTGAAGTTACCTTTGATATTGATAAAAACGGTATTGTGAACGTTTCAGCCAAAGATTTAGGTACTCAAAAAGAACAAACGATTACTATAAAATCTTCTTCAGGTTTATCCGATGAAGAAATCGAACGTATGGTTAAAGATGCTGAGGCAAATGCTGAATCCGATAAGAAACGTCGTGAAGAAGCTGATTTACGCAACGAAGTCGATCAAATGATCTTTACAACTAATAAGACTATCGATGAATTGAAAGATAATGATAACATTTCTGAAGATGAATTGACTAAAGCAGAAACAGCTCGTGATGAATTGAAAGCAGCTGTTGAAGCAAATGATTTAGAAGAAATGAAAACAAAACGTGATGCATTAAATGAAGTGATTCAAAATCTATCCGTTAAACTTTACGAGCAAGCTGCTCAACAAGCTCAAGCTGCTCAAGAAAATCAAACAGATGCCTCTGATGCTCAATCATCTTCTGATGATAATATTGTCGATGCTGACTTTGAAGAAGTCGACGAGTAATTAAGACATACTTTAGCAAGAGTCTAGGCTAAGTCCTCGACTCTTGTCTTTTATCAGGAGAATTAAAATGTGTAAGGAGGGACAAAATGGCAAATAAAAGAGACTATTATGATGTCTTAGGTGTATCTCGCGATGCCAGTGATGCTGACATTAAAAAGGCTTATCGTAAACTGTCCAAAAAATACCATCCGGATATTAATAAAGATGCAGGAGCTGACGAAAAGTTTAAAGAAGTTGCAGAAGCTTATGAGGTCCTAAGTGATAGTCAAAAGCGGGCTGCTTATGATCAATACGGCCATGCTTCAACGGATCCTAACTTTGGAGCCGGCTTTGGCGGTGGTGGTTTTGGTGGCTTCTCTGGTGGTGCAGGCTTTGGCTTTGAAGATATCTTTGATACTTTCTTTGGTGGATCTGCTGGAGGAGGACGAAGAGCCAATGCTCCTCGTAAGGGTAATGATCTACAATATCGTATTAATTTAACCTTTGAAGAGGCTATTTTTGGTAAAGAAACGACCATAAAATATAATCGTAATGAGGAATGTCATACCTGTCACGGAACAGGTGCCAAGGAAGGCACTGAGCCCGTTACTTGCCACAAGTGTCATGGCACAGGGACTATTCAGGTAGAACGAAACTCTCCTTTTGGTCGTGTGATGACGCAAACCACATGTGATGTCTGCGGTGGGACAGGTAAAGAAATTAAAGAAAAATGTACCACTTGTCATGGTTCTGGTATAGAATCCGTTAGTCATTCTGTTAAAGTGACTGTGCCAGCAGGTGTTGAAGAAGGTAATCAAATTCGCCTTTCAGGACAAGGTGAGGCGGGTTCAAATGGTGGACCTTATGGAGACCTTTATGTAGTTTTCCATGTTGAACCAAGTAAGGAATTTAAACGAGATGGTACGGAAATCTATTACACGCTACCCATCACTTTCTCTCAAGCGGCCTTGGGTGATGAAATCCAAGTTCCAACGGTACATGGTAAGGTGAAGTTAAAGGTTCCAGCTGGCACACAAACAGGGACCACTTTCCGCTTAAAAGGCAAAGGAGCACCGAGTGTTCGCTCAGGTTATACGGGAGATCAACAAGTAACGGTTAAAGTCGTTACTCCTTCTAAACTGACTGACAAACAGCATGAATTATTTAAACAGTTAGCTAAAGAAATGGGTGCTAATGTTAAAGAGCAAGAAGGTGGCTTCTTTAATAAGATGCGTGATATTTTTCATGGTGAATAAAAATAGGCTAGCATCAGGGTATTCAATATGCTCTGATGCTTTTTACTTGCTTAGAAAAGTTTTAAATCAATTGGAATCAAAATAAGATTGATTAGCTTCTAGATAGGAAATTTTAAAGAATAAATAAAGATTTTATTGAGTAGTTCATTTATTAAAATACCATAGTGAAAGAAAACTATTCAAAATCACTCATTTTTGATAAGATAGACCTTAGCTATTGATAAGAGGCTTGAAAAGGAAGTGAAGTCAAGTGAATATAGAAGAAATGAAGAATAGACAAGAAAGAATCCGTAATTTTTCGATAATTGCGCATATTGACCATGGTAAATCCACACTAGCTGATCGTATTTTACAACAAACACATACAGTGGCTGATCGTGATATGCAAGAGCAATTGTTAGATTCCATGGACTTGGAAAGAGAACGAGGAATTACCATTAAATTGAATGCAGTGGAACTGACTTATCGGGCTAAAGATGGCATTGATTATATTTTCCATTTAATCGATACCCCTGGTCACGTCGATTTTACTTATGAGGTTTCAAGATCTTTGGCTGCTTGTGAAGGAGCCATTCTAGTAGTCGATGCAGCACAAGGAATTGAAGCCCAAACCTTGGCTAATGTGTATTTAGCAGTGGATAATGATTTAGAAATATTGCCTGTTATTAATAAAATCGATCTGCCTTCAGCCGATCCTGAAAGGGTTCAAAAAGAAATTGAAGATATTATCGGCATCGATGCCTCAGAAGCGGTTTTTGCTTCTGCCAAGTCAGGCATCGGTATTGATGAGATTTTAGAGCAAATAGTTGAGAAAGTTCCTGCACCAATGGGAGATATAGAAGACCCCTTACAGGCTCTTATTTTTGACTCTGCTTATGATGCTTATCGTGGGGTTGTTTTAAATATTCGAGTGATGAATGGTATGGTCAAACCAGGTGACACCATCCGTCTAATGAGTAATGGTAAAGAGTTTGAAGTGATTGATGTTGGAATTTTCTCACCGAGTCCTCTCAAAAGAGACTTCTTGATGGTAGGAGATGTTGGCTATCTAACCGCAGGTATAAAGACCATTCAAGATACCCGTGTAGGAGATACTATAACCCTAGCGGATAATCCAGCTGAGGAGGCCTTGGATGGTTACCGCAAATTAAATCCAATGGTTTTTGCCGGTCTCTATCCGGTTGACTCGGCCGATTATAACGACTTGCGGGAAGCACTTGAAAAGTTACAATTAAATGATGCTTCTTTACACTTTGAACCAGAAACATCGCAAGCCCTAGGCTTTGGTTTCCGAACAGGCTTTTTAGGTTTACTGCATATGGATGTTATTCAAGAAAGACTTGAGCGTGAATTTGATATTGATTTAATTACCACTGCTCCGTCAGTTATTTACCGTGTTGAAAAGACGGATGGGGAAGAGCTTTTGATTGACAACCCATCTGAAATGCCAGATCCAACAGAGATTGATAAGATTTTTGAACCTTATGTAAAAGCGACTATTATGGTACCAAATGATTATGTGGGCGCTGTAATGGAACTATCTCAACGCAAGCGTGGTAACTTTATTACGATGGATTATCTGGATGATTTCCGGGTAAATGTAATTTATGAACTACCAATGGCTGAAATTGTGTATGATTTCTTCGATAAGTTGAAATCATCAACCAAAGGCTATGCTTCCTTAGATTACGAATTAATTGGCTATAAAGAGTCTAATCTAGTAAAATTAGAAGTTTTACTTAATTCTGATGTCATTGATGCCTTCTCGATTATAGTTCATAAAGATTTTGCCTATAATCGCGGTCGTGCTTTAGTTGAAAAACTAAAAGGGATTATCCCACGTCAAATGTTTGAAGTACCTGTCCAAGCAGCTATTGGACATAAGATCATCGCACGAACAACCATTAAGGCTTATCGAAAAGATGTTACAGCTAAATTATATGGCGGGGATGTCTCCCGTCGTAAGAAGTTATTAGAAAAACAAAAAGAAGGTAAAAAGCGGATGAAATCAGTCGGTAACGTTGAAATTCCACAAGAAGCTTTCATGGCTGTCTTACAAATGGATGAAGAATAAAAGAATAACGGTTCATAAAAACCTATCTTTGAGAATTCAAAGATGGGTTTTTCTTATTACTATAAAGCAATATTAATTTTCATTTTGAACCAATCCCTTTTAGAGAACGTAAGTAAGCTACTTTTATGATAAATAATCAATTAAAATCTTTTTAAATAAGTATAATAAAAGTTTTTGTTTTCAGAAAACTCACTGTCTTTTCATAAAATATTGAAATGCTACAAAGTGATGTGTATAATTTTAAATTAGAAAGCGCTTTGATAAAGGAGGTTATTGAATGATTGAAGGAATAAAAGGGGAATTAATTGTTTCTTGTCAAGCTTTAGAAGATGAACCTTTGCACAGTTCTTTTATCATGTCACGAATGGCCTTAGCTGCTAAAGAAGGTGGAGCTAAAGGTATTCGTTCGAATTCAGTTGAAGATATTAAAGCAATCAAAGAACAAGTCGATTTGCCAATTATTGGCATTATTAAACGGGTTTATGATGGGGCTGATGCTTTTATTACACCTACGATGACTGAAGTGGATGAGTTAATGCAAGCAAGGCCGGAAATCATAGCAATTGATGCAACTGCATCTACGAGGCCATACGGAGAATCATTAAGTGATTTAATGGTAAAGATTAAAGAAAAGTATCCCCAACAAAAGCTGATGGCTGATTGTTCAACCTTAGAAGAAATGAAAATGGCTGAACAAATTGGTTTTGATTATATTGGTACAACCTTGGTAGGTTATACTCAACAAAGTAAGAAAGATAAGATAGAAAGCAATGATTTTCAACTCATCCGTCAAGCGGTTGAAACAATCAACAAACCAATTATTGCTGAAGGTAATATTGATACTCCTGAAAAAGTAAGACACGTTTTAGAGCTTGGGGTATATAGTGTAGTAGTTGGTTCAGCTATCACTAGACCTCAATTAATTACAAAAAAATTTGTCGAAGCTATTCATAACCAATAGATTAATAGGGGGAAATAAAATGACAAAAAAAACAGCTAGAGAAATCAAAGGTATTATCTCAGCCCTCTTGGTACCCTTTGATTCAAAGGGCAAAGTTAACGAAGCAGGGCTACGTCAAGTAGTCCGTCATAATATTGATAATATGAAGGTAGCAGGGCTATATGTAGGAGGCTCAACTGGTGAAAATTTCTTATTAGATATGGCCATTAAAAAACAAATTTTTGAAATTGTTAAAGATGAAGTGAAAGACCAAGTGAAACTCATTGCACAAGTTGGTGGTCCCAATGTTTATGAAGCAATTGAACTCGGTAAATTTGCGACAGATTTGGATTATGACGCAATTTCAGCAGTAACTCCTTTTTATTATAAGTTTTCATTCGCTGAGGTTAAACAATATTATAAAGATATTACAGAAGCTGTTGATAATGACTTAATTATTTATTCAATCCCAGTTCTTACAGGTATTAATATGGGGATGGCAGAATTTAAGGAATTATTTGAATTAGACAATATTGTTGGTGTTAAGTTTACTGCTGCAGACTTTTTCTTATTAGAACGATTACGTAAAGCGTTTCCAGATGTACTAATCTATTCAGGTTTTGATGAGATGCTTTATCCAGCTGCTATCTATCATGTTGATGGAGCAATCGGATCGACATATAACGTAAATGGTTTGCGAGCTCGTGGCATTTTAGAAGCTGTCAATGAGGGCAACCATGAGAAAGCACTTAAGCTACAAAATGAGAGTAATGATTTAATTGAAGCAGTGCTAGCAAACGGTTTATATCCAACTCTTAAAAGTATTTTACAATTACAGGGTGCGAATAAAGGGGAGTTTTTAAGTCGTAAACCGATGGCTTCGATGACAGCCGACCAAAAAGAAGAAGCAGAACGAATTTTTAAAAATTATTTATAATTAATTAAAAAGACTTAGGTAATTAAAGAATATTTTATATAGCGTTATGCTTCATTAAGCATGTAAAATTGAAAAGGAGTTTAATAATGGCACAAGAAGGCTTTACAACAATCGATTTTATTATTTTAGTTATTTATTTAGTAGCTGTTTTGTTTGCAGGATTACTGTTTTCTAAGAAAGATATGATTGGTAAAGAGTTTTTCAAAGGAGATGGCTCAATCCCTTGGTATGTAACTTCGGTTTCTATTTTCGCAACCTTGTTAAGTCCGATTTCTTTCATGACTTTAGCAGGTAACTCCTATAAGGGAACTTGGCTATTGTGGTTTGCGCAATTAGGGATGATTATTGCAATTCCTTTTGCTATAAAATTTTTCCTGCCTATTTATGCCAGAATGGATATTGATACTGCTTATGATTATTTAGAGCAACGGTTTAACTCTAGACTTTTGCGAGCAATCGGTGCTATTTTGTTCATTATCTATCAAATTGGTCGTATGTCTATTATTATGTATCTACCCTCTGCTGCTTTAGCCACATTAACTGGAATCTCAGTCAATTGGCTAATTGTGGTAATGGGTGTAATTGCGATTATTTATTCTTATACTGGTGGGATTAAATCAGTTTTATGGACCGATTTTATTCAAGGATCTGTTTTGTTAGTAGGTGTTGCTGTGACTCTAGGCTTTTTAGTCAAGGACTTAGACGGCGGTTTCCAACCAATCATGAATTTGTTAGCTAAAGACAAATTTATTGCCCCTCACGAACCGATTTTTGATCCGAACCTTTTAAAATCTTCTATCTTTTTACTAGTTGTTGGCGCTGGCTTTAATACACTGTCATCTTATATTTCAAGTCAGGATATCGTGCAACGGTTCACTACCACTCAAGATATTAAAAAATTGAATAAAATGATGTTTACCAATGGTGTCTTATCTATTTTTATTGCGACTATGTTTTATCTTATTGGGACGGGATTATTCGCTTATTATCAATTACAAAATCCGAGTGATCCTGGCGCTTTAGTAGCTCAAGATCAAGTGTTTACTTACTATATAGCCTATCGTTTACCAGTTGGTATTACCGGTGTTCTTTTAGCAGCTATTTTTGCTGCCAGTCAATCAACTCTATCGACAGGTTTGAACTCTGTCGCTACCTCATGGACATTGGACATACAAGAGGTGATTTCTAAGAATTTAGATGACGCCAAACGAACTCAAATTGCGCGTTGGATTTCTTTAGGCGTTGGAATTTTCTCCATTATTATCTCAATTATTCTTGCACACTCTGATATTAAATCAGCCTATGAATGGTTTAATGGATTCATGGGACTCGTTTTAGGGGTTCTAGGTGGAGTCTTTATGCTAGGGGTATTCTCTAAAAAAGCTAACAAAATTGGTGCTTATGCTGCACTAATTGTTTCAAGTTTAGTAATGATTTTCATTAAATACGGTCTTCCTGCAGAAAAGGTAAGCATTTGGGTTTATTCGCTTATTTCAATAGGCGTATCTTTAATTGTCGGTTATCTTGTATCGATAATGGTTAAAGATGAGACATCGACTGCTCCAAAATTCACCACTGTCTATGATATTTCTGAGATTAAAGCGAATAATGACTGGTTGGTAAGACATTAATGAAACTTTATGATTTAAATCAAATAGATCAAATCAAGCGAGAAGCTATACTAAGAGTCATTAACTTTTAAAAGAAAATAATGACTTAAGTGATTGCCAGCTTGGTCCCATATGATTTCCGATGACTTTTATTTTAATATCTTAGAATAGGAGATTACGACAGATGACCATAGAGTTTGGCAAAGTTATCCTAGCTATTTTGATGTATTTGTTCCTATTAAAGGTCAGGAAAAAATTTGGCATAACTTTAATGGAAATGTTCAATGAAAAGATTATGTAGAAAAGGATGGCTGGCTAAAACCTCACGCTCAACCATTATCGGAATGAATCATTCAGCCTGGACAAATCTTAGTTTTTGATCGTGAAGATGTTCAAAATTGTTGACCAGATAGAAACAATTAAAAAAGCTGTTTTTAAGGGGAAATATAAAATGTGTAACATTTTAAGTAGGGAAAGGGCTAAGCGTCTTTTCCCTATTTTTAAGGTGGTAGGTAAGGGAAAAAATGAATAATTAGTAATAAGGCCATTAAATGATGACTACTCTAAAAATAGAATAAGATATATTATTTCTATCACTGTAATTTTGTATAAGAGGAAGTGAAAAAATGCATATACTAGCGATTGATATTGGCGGTACAACGATAAAAAGTGATGTTTATGATGAGAAGGGGCATTCTTTTAATTATTTTAAAGAAGAGGAAACACCGATAGATTCCTTAAAAAAATCAAATCATATTATGGAATATGTTTTAAATTTAGTTGGTGAAACGATTAAAAGTCTTAAGCAAATCAACAAAAAATTAGAGGGTGTTGCTATTTCTTCAGCAGGGGTAGTCGATCCTGAACAAGGAAAGATAGTTTATGCAGGTTATACAATTCCTGACTATGTAGGAACTGATTTTAAGCAAGCCATTAACCATCACTTTGATTTACCTTGTGTTGTTCTAAATGATGTCAATGCGGCAGCTTTTGCTGAATTTTCAATTGGAGCTTTTGCACGCAATAGTTCATTAGTTTGTTTGACTATTGGCACGGGTGTTGGCGGGGCTTTAATCCTTAATGGTCAATTGTATCATGGAGAAGGTTTTTCTGCCGGCGAAGTTGGTTACTTACCTGTTAATGGTAAAAGATTTCAAGATGTAGCATCGACGACTGCTATGTGCCAATACTTTGAACAGCTCACTGGAGAAAGTAATACTAATGGAAAAATAATTTTTGAAGCCTATAAAACTAATCATCCAGCCGCAATCGAAACAATTAACTGGTTTGCTGAAAACTTTTCAGAAGGATTACTTCCAATTATTTATTTGATAAATCCAGAGTACATTGTTTTAGGAGGCGGTATTATGAATCAACATAAAATATTGTTACCAATTATTTTAGAAAAATTGGCTGCAAAAATTGAAAATAATATTTTTCTGCCTAAAGCTATCCTAGCTGCAAAGTATAGTAATGAAGCTGGAAGAATTGGAGCTCTTTACTACTTTATTAAAAAGTATGGAGTTTGTTCTACAAATTAAAAACTAACTCAAAACTATTCTTATGAGTTGACCCCAAAAGTTCGAGTTAAAAACTAACTTTTGGGGGTACTTTTATGTCTAAAAAT